>NZ_JBTXLS010000001.1:0-149998 GCF_054871665.1 Myroides sp. LJL115
CCTTCATTAGGTAACATTCATTTACTACTCATTTAAATTAAGTTCAGTCCTTCAGTATTTCGTAAGACTTCTTGGTATTGCCAAGCTTGTATCCATACCTACTATGACTTCTGCTGACTTCTTACAGCAATTGTTATCCATAGTTCTGTAAAAAAAAACTTTCCTATGTCTGTAAGACCTCCCCAGGTAAGAACAGTAACTTTCCCCTCATATACCTGCTATATTTACCCTAAATATCTCCGTACAACTTTGGACTTCAGTTTGTTTAGCAACCTTATCCGATATTATTGAGCCTGATATAGTTTCTGTTCGTCAGGTCAAGGGTTTGCCTAGCGCTTCCTTCAGATTCCACCTTGCGATGGACACCCTTGCATTTGGCTAACACTTCCCGTTGTAAAGGCGTGTTCGGGACTTACACCCTAGAGTTACTACCCATGCTGGGCACACTAAAAAAGGGGCTACCTCAATTGAAGATAGCCCTTTTTTATTATATTTTATTTGACTTATACTTTAATGGTAAGTAAACTACTTTTTTAGTTTCGAAAAATTCGTCATCAAAAACATTGCTTAAATCAAATTGCACTGCTTTTGGAAAATCAGCCAATTCTTCCGTTAAGTCTCCTCCTTTTAAGTAAAGAATTCCATTTTCAAATTCATGATGGTTTTCCTTCTTTGTTTTATGTCTAATCCAACTAACAAAATCAGGCATATTTGTTACTGCTCTACTTACAATAAAGTCAAAACTCTCCTCTAGGGTTTCTGCTCTTTTTTGCTCTGCGCGAACATTTTTAAGTCCTAATTCCTTTACTACCTCATTGACAACTCTAATTTTCTTAGCAATAATATCTATTAAATAAAAGTTTACCTCAGGGTATAAAATAGCTAATGGGATTCCAGGAAATCCACCTCCTGTACCAACATCTAAAATAGATGCCCCGTCTTTAAATTCCATAATCTTAGCTATACCTAAAGAATGAAGCACGTGCTTGGTATATAATTGATGAATATCTTTTCTTGAAATAACATTTATTTTTGCATTCCAATCCGTATATACTTCTTCTAACTTAGTGAATTGCTCGATTTGTAGTTCAGTAAGGTTTGGGAAATATTTCAAAATTTCTTCCATGTCTTAAATTTTGACAAAAATAAGCTTTTTTATTGGTAAAAACCTCTTGAAAACTTCAATTATAAAACTAGAATAAGTACCTTTGGTTGATATCCCTCAAAAAAAATTATTTCAAATTATGAGTAGCGAATTTTTATCCGATAGAATTAAGGGCTTAGCAACTTCTCAAACTTTAGCTATGGCAGCTTTAGCAAGAGAATTAAAACAACAAGGTGTTGATGTGATAAGTCTAAGTCTAGGAGAACCTGATTTTAATACACCTGATTTTATTAAAAAAGCGGCTATTCAAGCCATCGAAGATAACTATAGTAAGTATCCTCCTGTGGATGGATATTTAGAATTAAGACAAGCTATTAGTGAAAAGTTTAAAAGAGATAATAATTTAAACTATTCCCCTAGCCAAATCGTAGTTTCTACAGGTGCTAAACAATCCTTATATAATGTTGCTCAAGTAATGATTAATCCTGGAGATGAAATCGTTATCCCTGCTCCATACTGGGTGAGTTATGCAGAGATTGTAAAACTATGTGGTGGAATACCAGTTGAGGTGCCTACAAGTATTGAGAGCGATTTTAAAATCACTCCTGAACAATTAGAGAATGCTATTACAGACAAAACTAAGATGGTTTGGTTTTGTTCTCCATGTAATCCAAGTGGTTCAGTTTACAGCTTAGAAGAATACCAGAGATTAGCTAAAGTACTAGAGAAACATCCAAATGTATTTATCCTTTCGGATGAAATATATGAGCATATCAACTTTAGTGGTAAAACTGCAAGTATTGGAGCTATTGATAATTTAATTGATAGAACTATTACGGTTAATGGAATTGCGAAGGCCTTTGCTATGACAGGTTATAGAATCGGTTATATTGGAGCACCTGAGTTTATTGCCAAGGCTTGTACTAAAATACAAGGACAAGTTACCTCTGCAGCTAATAGTATTGCTCAACGTGCTACTATTACCGCTTTAGAGGCTGACCCAAGTGTCTTACATCAAATGGTTGATGCTTTCAAAAAAAGAAGAGATTTAGTAGTTGGACTTTTAAGAGAAATTCCTGGAGTTAAAATAAATGTACCAGAAGGAGCATTTTATGTATTCCCAGATGTATCTTCCTTTTTTGGAAAAACTCTTCAAGGTACATTGATTAACAATGCAGATGATTTAGCTCTTTACTTATTAGAAAAAGCCCACGTCGCTTGTGTAACAGGTGCAGCTTTTGGTAACCCAGATTGTATTCGTTTTTCTTATGCAACTAGTGAGGACCAATTAATAGAAGCTTTTGCTAGAATTAAAAAAGCATTGACTATCTAATCAAGCTTATACTCATATAATACAAGGGAGATATCTTTTTTAAAAAGGTATCTCCTTTTGTTTTTTAAAACAATTCCCTACACAAACAAACTACAATGTGTATATTTGACTATAGATATACCTAATATCTCACAAAATTATGCAACTATGGATTTACTTTTAAAAAACATTGCCCTTCATATCAATCTAAGTGAACAAGAACAACAACAAGTTCTCAGTTACTTTATTAAAGAATCCTATCCTAGTAAAACAAGACTTGTAGAGGCAGAGAAGCAAATTAGTTCTACCTATTTTGTTTTATCTGGAATTTTAAGAAACTATTATGTGGATCAACAAGGCAACGAACATACCTTAAGCTTTTCTAGTTCTGGGTGGTGGATGGCCGACATGTATAGCTTTTTATCCCAAAGTGTGAGTTCCTCTTATATTGAGGTATTAGAACAATCGGAAGTTCTTATTTTAACCAGAGAAAATCAAACTGCTTTGTTTGAGAATGTACCAAAGATGGAGCGCTATTTTAGAATATTACTCGAAAGATCTTTAATTGCGAATTCACAAAGAATAATAGATAATTTAAGCCTAACGGCACAGGAAAGATACGAGCGTTTTAACAAGCGATATCCAACTATCAAAAATTGCCTAGCACAAAAGCAGATCGCTTCGTATCTTGGAGTTACTCCAGAATTTTTTAGTAAAATGAAGAAAAATCTTCTTAAAAATCCCAAATAAACTGTTTTACTTAATTTAGGTTAAGTACTTCTAGGTGAATTTCCTACTACCTTTGTATTAAAACAAAGGAAAATGGAAAATAGTATAATTTATAAAGCAGACTCTCGAGGTAAAGCAGATCATGGTTGGTTAAACTCTAACCATACTTTTAGCTTTGCTAATTACCAAAATTACCTACGTATGCACTTTGGTGTATTAAGAGTATTAAACGATGATATCGTGGCTCCAGATATGGGCTTTGGTTCACATCCACATCAAGATATGGAAATCATTTCTATTCCCTTGAAAGGAAGTTTAGCCCATAAAGACTCTATGGGAAATAGCTCCGAAATAAAAACAGGAGATATTCAAGTAATGAGTGCTGGAACAGGAGTTCAGCATAGTGAATTTAACCCAAGTAAGACAAATGAGGTTCACTTTTTACAAATTTGGGTGTTCCCAGATACTCTACATGTAACACCTCGTTATGATCAAATTACTTTAGACAAAGAAAATAGGTCTAATAAGTGGGATACAATTATCTCCCCTAAATCTTATGGAGAGGGTACATACATCCATCAAAATGCATGGTTTTCTTTAGCCGATGTAGATAAAGACATTACTTTGGAATACCAAAAGAAAGATAAAGCAAACGGAATTTTTCTTATGGTCTTAAGTGGTGAAGTTAAAATTGGCGATACTACATTGCAAACAAGAGATGCCATTGGTATTAGCAATGAAGACAATATTGAAATTATAGCTCAGTCAAATAGTGAGCTATTACTTATGGATATTCCAATGGAATTACCTTCTTATCTAGCACAATAAACAACAAACCTATAGTACTAAAGCCAAAAAAGCTCAACAATTAATGTGTTGAGCTTTTTTTATTGTTACTTCTTAAATTATCCTTTCTTTAAACTGCGAACTTCTTCCTCGGTTAGAAAACGCCATTTACCTCTTGGTAAATTCCATTTAGTAATTTGTCCATACATTACTCGGTCTACTTTTAGAACATTATAATCTAAACTTTCGAACAAAGCACGTACTAACTTTACGTTAGAAGCTTTAAGCTTAATTCCTATTTCTGTCTTAGGTTGATCTTCCACATATGCGATATCTTCCACAAAAACGCGTTTTTCATCAATGTAAAGTCCTTTCTTCACCTTCTCTAAATCCTCGTATTTTAGATTTCTATCTAAAGAAATTTGGTATACTTTAGAAGAGCGTTGATTAGGAGAGTTTAGCATTTGCAATAAATCGCTATCATTGGTAAATAGCATTAAACCCAAAGTACTTTTATCCATTCTACCAACTGGAGATAAATAAGATTTACTTGCTGATTTAATTAATGAAAGTACATTTTCTTGAGAAATACCCTCTTCATTAATAGTAGAGAAGCCCTTTGGTTTGTTTAATAAAACGTAAACTTTTTTCTCAGGTGTAATTAAAGATCCGTCGAAGTTTACAACGTCACCAGGCTTAACTCTATGTCCCATTTCTGTTACTACAACACCGTTTACTTTAACGTTCCCAGAAACAATATAAACATCTGCTTCACGACGAGAACAAACTCCAGAATTACTTATATATTTATTTAAACGTATATCCGAAGATTCCTTTAAACTATTAGCAGCTTTTACTTTAGGCTTAGCGTCAAATGGCTGATTAGAGCTTGCTAAGAAACCTGCTCCTGTATCTTTATTCTTATTTACAGTAGACTTCTTAAATGGCTTTCTAGCATCATTTTTCTTACTTCTACCAAAAGAAGATTTGTTATTTTTTGAATTTGACTTACCGTTATTCATAATAAATTATTTTTGCAAAGATAGTTAAACAAAGTCTTTATTAAATATACTTTTAACTTTTCCCATTTCTTAATTGAATATCTTCCCTTAAAATTGTAGTTCCACTTACAATTACAGAAGGTTTTATCAATACAATAGAGAAAACTCCTAATAAAATCAATAGTTTTAAACTGATATGTAGTCGATGGTACTGCTTATAAGTACTTGATTTCCATAACCTAAATAGAAAGATAAACAAAACTCCGATACATAGGTAAAAATAATAGCCCATATATCCCATACTATCATCTTTTAACAACAAATAGATTGGAACGAGCGTTAAAAAAACTAGGAATGTAATTACTTTCTTGGCTGTTTTTTCTCCAAATCTCACTGCAATAGTCTGATAGTTATTAGCAAAATCTCCTGGAACATTCTCCATGTCTTTAATAAGCTCTCGGATTAAGATTATCAAATAAAGAAAAAAAGCATTATAATAAATCTGGGGATAAGAGTTTTGGAAATACATCAGAATACTAAAGAAGGGCAGAATAGCTAACAATGAAGCCATTAAATTCCCTATTACCGGGTACTTCTTTAATTTATGGGAGTAAAACCATAAAAGAAATATATATATAGCATAGAATAAACTTACATGCCAAGAAACTGGTAGCACTAAAGCTACACTTATAAAATTTAGTGTAAAGTAAACCCTTAATTTGGTACTTTGACTTACATAACGATCCAACTTAGATTTAATCGGACGGTTTATCTGATCTTTTTCTGCATCGTAAAAATTATTGATAATGTAACCACCAGCAATAGCTAACGAACTAGAAAAAATAATCAAAAATAGACGCCAGTCAAAAATTACATCCCACGCTCTTTTCTCATTAGCTAGGATAAATACTGACCCCAAATATTGGGCTAAAACAATAATAAAAATATTATAACCTCTGACTACAGAAAACAAACTGAAAACTTTCGCTAAGAGTATTTTGTATTTCCTAGGTAATATTTCCATGCTAGCTTGGGATTAACTCACAATTAAAGATTATACTATTTTTATTATACGCTTATATTTTTAGAACTGATAAACTAACTCTAGTTTATAATCTTTCAATGATTCTTTTGCTTTCTCGTAATCCGGAGTGAATCCTAAGATATATCCACCACCACCTGAACCACATAGTTTTAAGTAGTAATCATTAGATTCAATTCCTTGCTTCCAAATTTTGTGGAATTGTTCTGGAATCATTGGTTGGAAGTGATTAAAAACTACTCTTGAAAGTTCTTTTGTGTTAGAAAATAAAGATTTAATATCTCCTTTCAAGAAATTCTCTACGCAAGCATCCGTATGTTTAACAAACTGTTCTTTTAAAACTTGTCTAAAACCATGGTCTTTTAATTTTTCCATGAAAATAGTAATCATTGGAGCAGTCTCTCCTACTATACCACTATCAATTAAAAATACAGCTCCTTTCCCATCTACTTGCTGAGAAGGAATTCCTGTAGGTTCAATATTATCTTTAGAATTAATTAAAATCGGAAGACTTAAATAGCTATTCAAAGGATCTAAACCAGAACTAGTCCCATGGAAGAAAGCCTCCATATTACTAAATATGTTCTTTAGAACAATTAATTTCTCTCTAGTTAAGTTTTCTAAAACAGTAATTTTATTTTGTGCATACTTATCGTAAATAGCAGCAACTAAAGCACCACTACTTCCTACTCCATATCCCTGAGGGATACTTGAGTCAAAATAAAGTCCATTTTCAATGTCCTTGAATAAGTTTTGTAAATCAAATTGTACTAAGTCTGGTTGAGCTAACTGCAAATCTTCTAAGTATAAAGCAAAACTGTTTAAACTCTGATTAGATTTAGAGGCAACCTGATCTAAATTCTGCTCAATCTTAAGAGCTCCATTATAAAAATTATAGGGTATAGATAAACCCTTAGAATCTTTAATGATTCCATATTCTCCAAAAAGAAGAATTTTCGAATAAAACAAAGGTCCTTTCATAACACAAAAGTAATTTACCTGACAAAAATACATATTATATTTTCACCCGAGTGTAAATTTAATCAATAATTTATAAATATCTGTTTTTGAAGCCATAAACACAGTGTCTACATCCATTTTGACAACATTGTCCTTTGGATAAATGATACTGTTCGGTAAAAACGAAATATCCTCCTTCTATATAGTAATGTACTCCTTCTATCATTTGGCTTCTGCGACTTGGAAATATATTCTCCTTAGAATACACCAACATTTTCTGAAACTTCTCCAAACAACTCACGCAAAGGCATTTATGATAGCTATTGGCTAAAAAAACCCTAAGATCACTACTTACATCTACCTTTGAACAATCACAATTGCCAATATCCTCTACTTTACATTGTATTGGTTCTAAGCAATGCGTGCACTTTATATTTTTATCCATTGTTTTATTTCATTGTAGCAAAGTTATAAAATTGAAGATTTCCATTTCCTTGCATTTTAAATTCATAATGAGACTTACCACCACTATTAGGCTGTAGGTCAACTTTAATTTTATTTTCTCCTTCTTCTAAACCTACGCGTACATAATTAATTTGACTAGGTAAGGTTTGCCAGTTTCTAGTATCCGCTTTCTCCGAGAGCAAATTATAAAGTTGTACACCAAAACCAAGTCCTTCTAATAAAGGATTACTATCTCCATTACTACCATTATTCTTAGCAGCAGCTTTTAAAGTATATTCGGCAGATTTCTTAACTGCCATACGCGTTAAAATCTTACTGAGTTCTCTTGTAGATCTTTCTCTTAATGTAGCAACAGCAAGATTATCTACATCTTGAATTAATTCAAAATCATATCTACCCTTATTATTCACACTAGCAACGGCGCTAATATAAGGCTTAACTATAGACAAGTACTTGGGATAGGCAATATTTAAACTATGTACATTATTTAAAGAGGTTCCACCTGCTATTCCTAAATCTACGGGAATCATGATTCCTAAAGCATTCGTGAAAAACAGTCCCCCACTTTGCCCTTTTACTAAGGCAAACATAACATCTTCTTGTTGTTTTATAGGCGCTAAACCATTTTCCCAGAAAATAACCAAATCCCCACCCTGACTAGGAGGTGAGTAAGTATAGTTGACTTTAAAGTCTTGTTCAAATTGTTTTAATTCACCAGTAAAACCAACTAGATACGCCATTCTCATTACATCTTTTTGCAGATCTTTAGGCATTTTAACCCCGTAATAGGTACCATTTTCAGCAGAGGTATACACTTGAACTGCATTGCGATAGGATATAAAAGCATCATTGTAATTGCGATCATATTCGTAAATCAATCCTTGTAATATCAAAGAAAAGGCATCTTTAGAGTATCGGTTTAATCTATCTTTATACTTATCTCCTTGTGCATAGTTTTGTAAGCTAATTCTTCTAGCTTCCACAACAGCTTCTTGGATTTGTCCCAAATACATATAATTTAAAGCCTTATAATAATGTAGCATGAAGATTTCAAACTCTTCTCCCTTATAGTTTTGGGACATAGAGTTCAATACTAATCCTACTACTACATCTGAGCCTGAGCTTAAACCATCTTCAATTAGTAAATCTGCTTTATTCAAATACTCATTACTCAAGGCGTATTCGCCTCTTAAATGCATAAGTCTACCCATCTCCATATCATATAATAACTGGTTCCTAGGCTTTTTTAAAAGCTTATTCTTCTCTAATGACTTTTTTGCTCCCTCTAGATCACCTGAGCTTACATAATTATAATATTCTGTAATCCTTTGATTATATGAGGCACACCCAAACAAGAAGAACACCAGTATAAAAAATACTGATGTTCTTTTGAGTATAGAAAATAAGTGGTTAAACACCATTTTTAGCTAATTTAATTTTTAACGTACTTGGCAATTTTCTTATCCCCAATCCAAACTACTTCTCCTGTTTGAATATTAGTTAATTCTAGATTTACTTGGTAGTACACTACTTTCTTCTTCTTATGAGAATCTACAATAGAGTTTATAGAACCTTGTAGCATAAAGTCCGCACCATTTTCTAATCCAAACTTCTTCATTGTAGAAACAGAAGAATTAGTTTGTTGATCGGCTCTTTCTGCACGAAGCTCCTCTCTTTTTTGTCCTCCTTGTACTAAACGCACACGTTGGCTTTGAATAAAGGCTTGCTCCACATCTTTTACAAATGTTTCTGCATCGATATGCTCATGACTTTTATTGTACACCATACCAACAATTACAACAGGCTTCTTACCATTATGCTGCTCTTGGAAATCCCCTATCCAAGATCCTTCTAAGACTTGTCTAGTCATTTGCTGTGCAACTTCTCTAGAATCCGAATTATTCCAACGACCACTAATGTCAATTGTTTCATCTGTACTTACACGAGTTACTTGACGACCACAAGAAGTAATCGCTAAGGCGCTTAGAGCAAAAACTGTTGCTAATGCGATACGTTTTATTTGCATAATTTCTTTTATATTAGTTTTATGTATTGTATTATTTTATTTTAAGTGGAGAACCACCAATTTCCAGTTCTAAATCCTATCCTAGGTGCCCAATTCCACCCATTATTCCAACGATTATAATAGTTACCATAATAACCTCCTGAATAACCGTTATAGTAATTTCTAGAATACTTAGCTCTCTCCATGCGTTGTTCATGACGCCACTGCTTTCTTAATAACTTCTTTTCTTGCTTAGCTTCATACCAATCGTAGGCCTTATAAGTATCTTGAAGAGTCGTTCCTTCTGTTTGAGTAATAGAATCCGCTATAGCTAAATAATGGTACATACTACTTCTGTAATTCGGATTTTGATCAGGAGCTAATTCTTGTGCATAACCTTTTGCTTGAGTAAATAAGCTCATGTAAAACAAGGTAAAAATAAACAACGTTCTTCTCATGATATTTATATTTATAATTACATACTTTATAGTATAAAGATACTAAAAATTATTTATTTTCTGTTGAACCTAAGCCCATTTTATCAGCAATAAATTGACCTTTTTCACAAAACGATGCTAATTGCTCTTCTACAAACTTCATTACTTGTTGCTCAGTTTCTTCTGGGAATAATAAATGAACGTTCGCACCTGCATCTAAAGTAAAGCATACTGGAACACCTGTTTGTTCTCTAAAGGCCCAAATTTTTTCAATAATCTCAAGAGTATTGGGTTTGAATAAAATAAAGTAAGGCATAGAGGTCATCATCATAGCGTGTAAAGTAAGGGCCTCACTCTCCACTAGGGCCATAAATGCTGGTAAATCACCTTGAATTAATATGTCCTTTAACTTGCTTAAATTTTCATGGGCTTGTTCAAAGCGTCTTTGTGCAAATGGATGCTCATGCATTAACTCATGTCCTACCGTACTAGAAACTTGCTTTTGTCCTTTATCTACTAATAGAACTACATCACAATAATTTTTAAACACAGGATTTATCTCATATGGAAACTCCACTCCATATAAATCACTACTTCCTTCAATATCTTTTTGCTGTCCCCATACCACAACTTCTCCATGTATACTACGGCAAGCGCTTCCAGAACCCAAACGAGCTAAAAAAGAAGCTTTCTTATGAAAATAATCTTGCTCCATTGCAGGATTAAGTAATTTCTCTAAACTCATTATGTTAACCGCTAAAGCAGCCATAGCTGAGGCAGAAGAAGCAATTCCTGAAGAATGCGGGAAGGTATTTTCAGTATGAATACTAAAATTAAAATACTCTATATAAGGACAATATTTTACTATTCGCTCAAAAAACTTACCTACTTTTTCATTAAAAGAAGGTTTTAATTCACCGTGAAAAAACAATTCAAAACTAATCGCCTTTTCTTCTTTGGAAGTAAAGGCTAATTCAGTTGTAGTTTTACAGTTGTTCAAGGTAAAACTCAAAGAAGGGTTAGCTGGAAGTTGATCTTTCTTTTTACCCCAGTACTTTACAAGGGCTATGTTACTAGGAGAGTTCCAAGAAAACTTTCCTATTCTATTTTGAGTATAATCTACTGGTTTATTAAAAATAAATTCTTCTATAGTCATGTCAATTTTTTTTCTACTTTATACAAAAATACTACCTTTTTATAACAATCAAATCTCAAGGGGTCTTTTGACTGAAACAGCCCTAGTTAAAAAAGATAATCTCCGCCGGAATCTGTTCAATTATAATTAAATAAGCAAATAGGAAAAGCCCTATGGTTTAATCTACTTTTTTACATCTGCAACTTCCTTTTTACTACCAGGCTTATAATACTTCTGTAGTAAATCATTTATTTTATCTCTGTACTGTACACTAATGTAATTCTGGGTTACAGGCAGACTAAACATAAACATTGGATTTTCTGGAAAACTTTGGTTTCTTCTAAATAGCAAAAAGCTACCGTTACTAGAATTTCCACTTTGAATCCACTCTTGATAATTGTAATAGTCCGGCATATTTCGTCTTTGTCTAACTACAATTAACACATCATATAATTGCTCCCAAAGAATTGTTTGCTTCTTGAACAAGCTTTTATAATGTATCCCTTCCTGGTCTAAAATAACTTTCATACAAAGAGACTTATAGCCAAATACAAGAAAGAGAAAAAACAATACCACTCCTAGAACTTTGGCTAAAGTATTACCAAAAACTAGTAAGTAACCAGACATACTAAAAAATGGCCCTATGGCTAAAAGCAATAATAATATCCTACTTGTAGAATTATAATAACTAAATTTACTCATTTGTTATATCCAATTTAGCGACAATATCTCTAGCTGCAATAAAACCTGTTGTCCATGCATTTTGGAAATTAAAACCACCAGTGATAGCATCTATATTAATAATCTCTCCAGCAAAGTACATGTTATCCAAAACTTTACTTTGCATTGTTTTAAAGTTAACTTGCTTTAAATCTACTCCCCCTGCTGTTACAAACTCTTCTTTAAAAGTACTTTTCCCATTAACAGCATATTCCCCATTTGTTAGCTCTTTAGCTAAAGAATGTAATTGCTTATTATTTAAATCAGCCCAAGTTAAACTAGAATCAATCCCACTAGCGATAACTAAGCTCTCCCATAACCTATTGGTCATTTCTAAAAAACAACGCTTTACAACATTTTTTCTAGCGTGTTCTTTCTTTAAGGCCTGCAACTGCTCAAACATGGAATCTTCATCATGATCCACTTGCCAGTTTACTAAAATGGAAAATTGGTAATTTTTCTTTTCCAATATTCTAGCCCCCCAAGCCGATAAACGTAAAATCCCAGGTCCACTCATTCCCCAGTGGGTAATTAAAACTGGTCCCTGTGCTTCTAACTTGGTAGATTTTACTTGTACATTAGCATATTGGGCTATCCCCATTAAATCCTTAATACGTTTATCCTTGATATTAAAAGTGAACAAAGAAGGTACTGGATCTATAATAGTGTGCCCTAGTTCCTGTAATAAACCCCACATTTTTGGGTTACTTCCGGTAGTCATAACTAACTTAGCACATTCAAAAGTACCTTTAATAGTATCTAATCGCCAAGTATCCTGTTTTTGATATAAACTTGAAACACTACAACTAGAAATTAAATCAATTTTATATTTCTTTGCTAAACGTAAAAAACAATCAATGATAGTTTGGGAGCTATCCGTAGTAGGGAACATTCTTCCATCCTCTTCCATTTTTAACTCTACTCCATGATCACTAAACCAAGCAATAGTATCTCCACTACAAAATTGATGAAATGGCCCTAACAACTCCTTTTCTCCTCTAGGATAAAATTGAGTTAATTCCTTAGGATCAAAACATCCATGGGTTACATTACATCTACCACCTCCACTTATTTTCACTTTAGTTAAAAATTCTTTACCTCTCTCTAAAATAGCAATTTTCAAATCAGCATTAGACTGAGCTATATTGATAGCAGTGAAAAATCCGGCAGCTCCACCACCAATTATTATAACGTCGTAATTCATTTCCTTTTTAGTTTTAATTTTTTAGACACTATATTTTTTTTTTATAGGGCTAAAAAATTATCTTTACCACCACAAAGATACTTACTTACGATCGCATACGTATCATTGTTAATTATAAGAATATGAAAAAATTACCCTTTTTAGCTTTACTAGCGTTATTTACAATGTGTAAATCCGCTAAACACATTTCCAATAAAAAGGATTATTCGGTAAATAAGGAGGTTTTAAAAGAAAAAGACAAAAAACAAGACGAAGAGGAGGAATTGGAAGTTTTCGATTTGCCTGAATTCGCTCAAATTAGAGACGATTTTCGTTCTGTTTCAGAACCAACAAAGAACAACTATTTAGCGGGCATGCGCGCAACAGAGGATATGTATTCCGTTGTTATATTAACTCAAGGATATAAAGGAGAGAATATAAGCATTAAAAATAAGGACAAATCCTTTTTTAACGCCATGACAATGAGTGATTTGTCTACAGGAATAGCAAAATCTATTCGAGTAGACAACACCAAAGACTTCATTGTAAAGGATAACTATACTAACGGCGAGGTTATCATAGAGAACTCACTTGCTAAAAAGTTTAAGTTTATCTACATCATGAAAAACAACGCAAATAAAAAAACACCTTTTAAAGTAACTTTCAGTAATACTTTAAGACCAGTGAGATAAAATAAAAAGCGCTTTCCTTTTTTGGAAAGCGCTTTTTACATTTATATAGTTTTATTTCTAATCTAAAATAAAATCTTGATAAGGTATAACGGTAGTATACCCCTTTTCTATAAAATAAGAACTAGGATCGTTTTTACTTGCTACTAAAACAAAGTCTCCTCCCCAAGCACCTAAGCTCTTTATTTGTCCACTAAAATCAGAAAACAAAGTTTCTTGCACACAGCTTTGATTAGTTAATTGAGAAATAATCTTCTCATGAGTAGCTATAAGTGAAATAAACTCCTCTACTTCCTTACATTTACTAATTGTCTGTCCTATATGCTCTACCTCTTTAGCACTGCTTTCAAATAAAAACTTATTCTCTTTGAGAACTTCTCTATAATGAGCAATACCTTCTTTACTACATTGTTTTTGATTAAGATACACAAAGTATAAATCTTTTGTCAAACTTGAAGCAAGAGAAATAGCTTCTATTACAGGGTCGTACTCTTTTCTTGTAAAAAAAACAGGACCTTGTGCGTTGGCACAAGCAATATCATACCCGCTACCTTTAAAAGATTTTTCTAAAAGTAAATAAGGGTTTACTTTAAACCAAAGGGCTACATTGTTAATCCAAGTGGAAGAAGTTCCTAATCCCCATAAACGAGGGAAGCTTAAAAAGCATTTAACTTCAAATCCGCTCTGGCTATTTAATACATCCTTATTTAAAGTATGAGCTACTTGTAACACCTCAAACAAAGCAGTATAGAATCCACTTTGTGCATTTTTTGGGGTATTATTTAAAATATCGCAAACTTCAATACTTTCTTGCATCCAAAGTGAAGCATCGCTATCAAAACTACTCCACTTTATGATTGGTTGTTCTATAGGATTAACCTCCATAGTTTGTCCACTCTTACAAGGCAAAGCTAAAGATCTAACCCCATCTAAAACAAGATACTCTCCTGTTAATAATACTTTTGCATTACTATAGAACTTCTGCATAGTTTTACGAACGTAAATTTTCTAAAAAGTCAACAACAGCACTGTGCGTAACTACTTTATTTTCGAAATGTTCTAATACACATTTCTTTTCGTATTTATCTGCACCAAATTGGTTTAGAATATTATTAAGGTGCATTTTCATATGTCCTTTCTGAATACCTGTTGTAGTCAAAGATTTCACAGCCGCAAAGTTTTGAGCCAACCCAGCTACTGCCATAATTTGCATTAATTCCTGTGCATTAGGATTCTCTAGCATTTGCAAGGCAACCTTCACCATTGGATGTAAAGAAGTAAGCCCTCCTACTGTTCCAACTGCTAAAGGTAAATCAATCCAAAAAGTAAATTCATCACCTTGAATACTAGCATGAGATAATCCACTATAGCGTCCATCTTTACTAGCATAAGCGTGCACTCCTGCCTCAATAGCTCTAAAATCATTTCCAGTTGCTAAAACAACCGCGTCCACACCATTCATTACTCCTTTATTATGAGTAACTGCTCTATATGGTTCAATTTCTGCAATGCGAATAGCTTGAATGAATTTTTCAGCAAACATATAAGGATCTTCTATATCACTAGAGCGCAACTCTTCAATTTTACAGCTTACACTTGCTCTAACGACACACTCTGGAACGTAATTAGACAAAATACTCATAATCACCTCTATGTCTTGTTGACTTGATGTAAATCCACTATATTCTAGGGCTTTTTGCTTTAAAGTAGAAGCTATTTGCTCTAAACAAGAGTTGATAAAGTTAGCACCCATACTATCTTTAGTTTCAAAACTTACATGAAGCTGATAGTAATTAGGCATATCATGGGTTTTGTCTCTCAATTCTATGGATAAAATTCCACCCCCACGCTTTTGCATATTTTGTGTAATAGCAAGGGTATCTTTATAAAAATCCTCTTGGATACTCTCTACAAACTTCTCTAAAACTTCTTTTTCTCCTTGAAAAATAAAGTGGACTTGTCCTATTTTTTTGGTCCCTAAAACTTCTGCTTTAAAGCCACCTCTTTTACTCCAGTATTTAGCTGCTTTAGATGCTGCTGCAACTACAGAGCTTTCTTCGATAACCATTGGAATAGTATGGTACTTCCCATTGATTAAAAAGTTAGGCGCAACACCAAAAGGCAAATAGAAATTAGTAATAGTATTTTCAATGAATTCATCATGGAGTTTCTGTAAATCTTTATCAGTATTCCAATATTTTTGTATTGTTTTTTCTACTTCACTAGAATCTTGAAAATAAGTCTTAGCTATCCAATTGATTTTCTCAAGCTTATCAAGTTTAGAAAAACCGTTAATATTACTTTGCATAAATTTCTATTTTTAAAGCACAAATATAACTTATTCTAAGTGAGATAAAAATTCTTATCTAAGCACAATTACCACTTAATGTCCCATTTATATGCAACTATTGCTTCTTATAGCTATCTTTTTATCCTTTTACTAGTTAATACCAAAAATAAATTGGGCTAAATCATATTTTTTGTTTAAAATTGACAGATTTTTCAATTATGACAACCATGAAATACGCTAACCTAACCTTATTATTGTGCATTATTTTGACCCAAATAGCCTTTGCACAGAAGAAAATCCAACAAGAAGAATTGTGGAATGGAACTTTTAGTTCAAAAGCAATGCAATCTGTTAATTCGATGAAAAACTCGAATAACTACACTCGTCTTGAACGTAATGGCAAAGACAACCAAGAAATCAACTTATATAGTTTCAAAACACTAGAAAAAGTTAAAACGTTGTTCTCTACCCAAGATCATCAACAAATTAGCTCTATTGCTTCTTATATTTTTGATGACAAAGAGCAACAAATCTTAATTGGAACTAACCCCACTTCAATTTACAGACACTCTACCTTAGCAGATTATTACTTATTTAATCCAAAGGATAATTCTTTCACAAAAATAGCAGACCACCAAATTTTACAACCAACTTTTTCTAAAGATGGAAATAAAATCGCTTATGCTTATAAAAACAATCTTTATATCTATGATATCCTAGATCATAAAACCACTCAAATCACTACAGATGGTCAGTCTAATCATATCATTAATGGTATTTCAGATTGGGTATATGAAGAAGAGTTTGGAATAGTAAGAATGTTCGATTGGAGCAAAGATTCCGACAAAATTGCCTATGTAAAATTCGATGAATCTCAGGTTCCTGAGTATTCAATGGATATCTATGGAAAAGCATTATACCCAACACAACAAAAATTTAAATATCCAAAAGCAGGAGAGCAAAACTCTATCGTTTCTTTACATATTTATGATCTAAAGGATAAAGACACTAAAACAGTAGATTTAAGTGAGTTTAACGACTTCTATATTCCTCGCATAAAATGGACAAATGACAACAAATATCTAAGTGCGCAAATCATAAACAGACATCAAAATGATTTGAAGGTATTTTTCATTGATGGAAACACTTTAGATAAAAACTTAATTCTAAATGAAACAGATCCAGCATATGTAGATATACAAACAATCACTTTCCAAGACAATAATGATTTTGTATGGTTAAGTGAAAGAGATGGCTACAATCACCTTTATTACTATAATAAAGACGGTAAGTTGATCAATCAAATTACTCAAGGAGATTGGGAAGTATCGAACTACTATGGAGTGGATATGAAGAATAAAAAAGTATACTACCAATCTGTTGAAAATGGGCCTATCTATAGAGATATTTACTCTATTGGATTAGATGGTAAAAACAAAAAACAACTGTCTTCTGAAAAAGGTACTAACTCTGCTATTTTCAGTCCTGCATATGATTTATTTATCAACATACATTCTTCTACTACTTCAGCACCAAAATACACACTTAAACAAAGTAAAACAGCTAAAGTTGTAAAAGAGATTCTAAATAATGAAGAGCTAGAACAAAAGCTACAAGCCTATAATTTACCTGTCAAAGAATTCATTGAAATTCCTACTACTGACGGAGTAACATTAAATGCTTGGATGTTTAAACCTGCTGATTTTGACCCTACAAAACAATACCCTGTATTTATGTACCAATATAGTGGACCTGGTTCACAAAACGTTGCAAATAAATGGTATGACTCTAATGATTACTGGCATGCAATGCTTACCCAAAAAGGTTATATTGTAGTTACTGTTGACCCAAGAGGTACAGGTTATAGAGGAGCTGACTTCAAAAAAGTTACTCAAAATGAATTAGGTAAATACGAAGTAGAAGATCAAACAAATGCTGCAATTCACTTAGGAAACCTTCCTTATGTAGATGCAAGTAGAATTGGTATTTGGGGTTGGAGTTATGGAGGTTTTATGTCTTCTAACTGTTTACTTCAATCACCAGATGTGTTTAAATTAGCTATTGCTGTTGCCCCAGTAACTAACTGGAGATATTATGACACTATCTACACAGAAAGATATATGAAAACTCCACAAGAGAATCCATCAGGATATGATATGAACTCACCTGTTACATATGCAGAAAACTTAAAAGGTAGATACCTTTTAATTCACGGTTCGGCAGATGATAATGTTCACGTTCAAAATGCAATGTCCATGATTGAGGCTTTAGTGCAAGAAGGAAAAGATTTCGACTGGTTAATCTACCCAGACAAAGACCACGGAATCTATGGAGGTAAAACAAGATTACAATTATACAACAAGATGACAGATTTCGTTGTCAATAATTTATAATCCCCCCTTGTTCTCCAAAACAATTACATTACATAACCCAAAACAAACTAATTAAAAAATGGCAGTAGAAACTTCTACCAATGCAAGTCTTTTTGAATCAAAAGTACTAGGCCATCCTGCAGGTCTTTTCGTATTATTCTTCACAGAAATGTGGGAGCGATTTTCCTTCTATGGAATGCGCGTCTTATTAATTCAATTTTTAACAGCAAAAGTATTATTTGACAATGATCCTTTCTCCGGTTGGGGATGGAGCGCAGAACAAGCAGGTGCCTTATATGGTACTTATGCAATGCTTTTATACCTTACTCCTATTTTTGGAGGTATCATTGCTGACAAATACATTGGTTCAAGATGGGCTGTAATAGTAGGAGCTATTATTATGACTATAGGCCATGGTGCTATGGCTTTCGATGCTAAATTTATGTTCTTCATTGGACTAGCCTGCCTAGTACTAGGAACTGGTTTTTTTAAGCCAAACATGCCTTCGATGCTAGGAGAAATGTATAGATATTTACCAGAGAAAAAGGATTCTGCTTATACCATTTTTTACATGGGAGTAAACTCTGGTGCTTTCTTTGGAATGATGCTTTGTGGATACATTGCAGAAACGCAAGGTTGGCATTATGGATTTACACTAGCAGGAATTTTTATGCTTTTAGGTACTATTCAATTCTGGTTAGCTAAGCCTTTGTTTGGAAATGTAGGTGTATTAGAAAACACACAAACCCAAACTAAACCAACACCACAGGAGTTAAAGGAAATAGAAGAAACGAAAAACCCTTATACAGCGAAAGATTATATCTTGATAGCATTTGTTTCTATTATTGGATTATTATATGCTTTTAACGACCCTTTATCTAAAAATGGAGTAATCGATATATTTCAAGCTTTTGACACCCCATTTTTAAGAGGGCAAAATTTAGTTGGTATTTTAGCCTTAGTAGCATTTATATACTTAGTAGTTTCTAGAATTTTACGATATGGCTCTATTATTAGAGACCGTATGTTTGCCGTAATTATACTGGCATTCTTTGTAATGTTCTTCTTTATGAGTTTTGAACAAGGTGCTACTTCTTTAGTTCTTGTAGCTAGAGATTATGTTGATAGAGATCTTCAAGGAAATTCCTTAATAATTTTTAATGTGGTAAATACAGCCTTGACTATTATTCCACTTTTAATTATTTCTTGGGTTTTATTCCTACTTGCCAAAGCCACTTGGAAAAAAATAGCCTTATCTAACGTAATACTTTTCATTTGTTTTATAGGTATTTGGTTATTGGCAATTTGGATGTTAAACAATGAGTTTTCAAGAGAGACTTCTCAAATTACAGTTTCTTGGTTCTCTATCTTGAACTCTTTCTTTATTATATCTTTAGCTTCAACAGTTTCTAAACTATGGGACTCTAAGTACAATCCACCTGCAGCTTTTAAATATGGTTTCGGACTTATTTTAGTAGCCATTGGATTTTTAATTTTAGGCCTAGGATCTCATGGAATGGGTCCAGGTGTAAAAATGTCGATGATATTTTTAGTTTTAACATATCTATTCCATACATTAGGGGAATTATTTATTTCACCAGTTGGACTTTCATATGTTTCAAAACTTGTTCCAGCAAAAATGTTAGCCTTTATGTTCGGTATGTGGTACCTAGCTTTAGCAATTGCACAGAAATTTGCAGCTATTCTAGGAAGTCAAATCGAAGTAATTAAAGAGTCTTACTCTTTGAGTCACTTCTTTTTCTTATTCACTTTAATACCTGCTTTAGCTGGAGTTTTAGTTATATTATTAAATCCATTATTAAAAAAACTAATGCATGGGGTTCGATAATCAAACCCCTTGCTTGTAATAACTACCCTTTTAAATGAGTCAAACACAAACATTAGAACAAATCCAAAATTTCTCTGGAAAGTATCCAAAGCAAATTTGGAGTTTATTCTTCTCAGAAATGTGGGAGCGTTTTTGCTTCTATGGTATGAGAGGAATGTTGGTATTCTTTATGATTTACCAACTGGATTTTGCAGAAGAGCAAGCCAATTTACAGTATGGTTCCACCCAAGCATTTGTTTACGCGTTTACCTTCTTAGGAGGTATTTTCGCAGACAAAATTTTAGGTTTTAGAAAATCTCTATTCTGGGGAGGTCTACTTATGATTATTGGTAGTTTAATTTTAGCTTATGATCCGAAAGCTTTTTTCTTTACTGGAATAGCCTTTACAGTAATTGGAACAGGTTTCTTTAAGCCAAATATTTCTACAATGGTAGGTAAGCTATATAAAAAAGGAGATGGCCGTACAGATGCTGGATTCTCTTTGTTTTATGCAGGGATTAACCTTGGTGCACTAATCGGTGGATATGTATGTATCGCAATTGGAAAAGGGCACTTATTTGAAACTTATATTCCATCCGATAAAACGTGGAATGTTGCCTTTGGTTTAGCAGCATTAGTAATGATTATTAGTTTAATAAACTTTGTTTTAACTAAAAAATCATTAGGTCCTATTGGTCTACAACCGATGCAAATCGATAAAGATGGTAAAGAAACTAAAATGCCTTTATGGAAAGAAATAGCTACTTACATAGCTACATTTGCAATGATTCCATTGGTAGTTTTAATGATTGACAATACCGAGTACACCAATTATTTCATGATAATAGTAGGTCCTTTAGCTCTACTTTACTTATTCTATGAAATGACAAAGCTAACGCCAAGTGAAAGAAAGAAAATCATTGCTGCATTAATCTTTATTGTTTTCTCCATTTTGTTTTTTGGAATCTATGAGCAAGCAGGAGGATCACTTAGTATTTTCGCTTCAAAAAACCTAGATGCTAATCTTTTAGGTATGCACTTAGATCCAAACGGAGTAAATAATTCAGGTGGAGCATTCTTTATTATTTTCATAGCACCTGTATTAGGTCTATTATGGATTTACTTACATAAAAAAGGAATTGAACCAAATACAATTATAAAATTTGGTCTTGGATTCTTACTTTTAGGAGCTGGTTACTATGCTTTATTTGCAACAAAATTCTTCGCAACTCTACAAGGGATAACTTCTTTAGATTTCTTTACACTAGCCCTATTAATCATTACTCTAGGAGAGCTTTGTTTATCGCCAATTGGACTGTCTATTATGACAAAATTATCCACGGCAAATCTACAAGGAATGATGATGGGTATGTGGTTTTTAGCTAGTGCATATGGACAATATGTAGCAGGGCTTTTAGGAGCTGCAATGAGTAAAAATGCGGTAGAATCAACTGGAGGAGATCCAAATTATGATGCTTTAATTGCATTTACCAATGGATACAAAGAATTAGGGCTATATGCAGTAATAGCAGGAGTGATCCTAATTGCGCTTTCCCCATTTATTAAAAAATTAATGCAAGAGGTGAAGTAATTCACCTCTTGTTTTCAAATACTTACACTTATTAACATGGAAAAAAGCATCGGAGCAAATCCAAATTTTTTTGACACAAAAGTACTAGGACACCCTTCAGGGCTGTTTGTATTGTTTTTCACAGAAATGTGGGAAAGATTCTCCTTTTACGGAATGAGAGTACTTTTGATTCAATTCTTAACAATGTCAGTTATTGGACTTAACCCTGGATGGGAAATGTCTACCGTAGATGCAGGTTCAATTTTTGCAACCTATGCAATGCTACTATATATTACTCCTATTTTTGGAGGTATAATTGCCGATAAATATATAGGTTATAGATGGGCCGTTTTAATTGGTTCCTTATTAATGACCTTAGGTCATGCTTCTATGACTTTAGAGTCTCCTTTTTACATGTATTTAGGTCTAGCTCTACTAGTTGCTGGAACAGGTTTCTTTAAACCCAATATGACTTCTATCCTTTCGGAAATGTACAAGTCTTTCCCAGAAAAGAAAGATGGAGCTTATACGATTTTCTACATGGGGGTAAACACAGGTGCTTTCTTTGGAATGATGCTTTGTGGATATTTAGGAGAAAAGATTGGTTGGCATTATGGATTTGGTTTAGCTGGTATTTTCATGTTACTAGGAACATTACAATTCTGGTTAGCAAAACCAATTTTTGGAAATATTGGAGATATTCCAAGTAAACAAAAACAAGAAGAAGAGCAACAAGAACAAATACAAACTACACAAGGTGGTACTCAACCTGAAAAAGAGGTAGAGAAACCGAATCCTTTTACCACAACAGATTACATCTTAATTGTATTAACTACCATAATTGGGTTCTTATATGCCTTTGATGATCCTTTTAGGGTTATTGGTGGTTTCGGATTATTCCCAGATACTATCTTTGGTATTGATGGAAAGACAGTAGGAATTGCCTTTGGCCTTGTAATTTTCTTATATTTAATTATTTCACGAATCATTCGTTACACTAAAATAGTCAGAGATAGAATGATTGCTGTAATTATTTTTGCATTCTTTACTATTTTCTTCTGGATGAGTTTTGAGCAAGGAGCAACTTCTTTAGTAATTTTTGCTAGAGATAATACCCAAAGAATTTTATCTGGTAATTTAGCTACAACCTTTAATATCTTTAATCTTTTATTGACTATTGTACCGTTGTTAATAGTAAGTTACGTACTTATTTTATTGGCTAAACAAACCTATAAAAAAGCACTTTTATCCAATGTAATTCTTGCTATTACTTTTATCGGAGTTTGGGCAGCTGCTATATGGATGCTTAACCGTGACTGGTCATCTCATACCTATGAAATATCTTATAGAGCTATCCAATCACCAGTGATGGACAAATCAGGTGAGCACCAAAAAAGTGAGCACGGAGACTTAATTTATCACTACCAACCAGTTAGTGAAAACTATGTCGCTACAACAGGAGAAACAGTTGTTACTCATCATGCAATAGTTGCTAATGAACAATTATTAGACAAGGGAGCACCTGTTATTATGTATGAAGAATTAGGTAAATATCACATCATTGATAATTCTCAGCACCATAAACTAACACAAGACTATGCTAAGTATGATAAAGTACCAGAAATTGTTCAAGGTACTATCGTAAGTACAAAAGACAATCAAGTAGAAATAACCGCTTCATGGTTCTCTATTTTGAACTCGTTCTTTATCATCGCATTTGCTTCTTTAGTTTCTAAATTATGGGACTCTAAATACAATCCACCTGCTGCTGTTAAATACGGTTTAGGGCTAATTATTATGGCTTTAGGATTTGGTATATTAGCTTATGGATCTCATGGTATTACTGAGGATACAAGAGTTTCTATGCTGTGGTTAGTATTTGCTTACTTACTGCATACTCTAGGAGAATTATTCTCTTCACCAGTTGGTCTATCTTATGTTTCTAAATTAGTTCCTGCCCGAATGATTGCACTAATGTTCGGAATGTGGTATCTTGCCATCGCAATTGGAAACAACTTAGCAGCTAAATTAGGAGGACAAATTGAAGTAATTACACAACAGTATTCACTTTCAACCTTCTTCTTAATCTTTACAATAGTACCAATAGTTGCAGGTATTTTAGTAATTGCATTAAATCCTGTGCTTAAGAAATTAATGCATGGAGTAAAATAATTGGTAATTTAAAATTAAATACTATGAGAAAAATATTTTTATTTTTAGCAGTATCTCTTCTTTCTTTAGGAGCCTATGCTCAAGAGATTAACTGGATGACTTTTGACCAAGCAGTTGAAGCTCAAAAGAAAAACGGTAAACCAATTTTCATGGATGCTTATACAGCATGGTGTGGACCTTGTAAAATGTTAGATAAGAATACCTTTAGTGACCCTGCTATTGTTGAATTAATTAATACAAAGTATAATGCAGTAAAATTTGATGCTGAAGGTACAGAGACAATTAATTACAAAGGACAACAGTACACTAATCCAAATTATGATGCAAATCGCAAAGGAAGAAATGCTACGCATGAATTCACTAAGTTTTTAAATATCCCTGGTTACCCTTCTATGGTAATTTTAGGAAATGATTTAAATGTAAGTGAAGTTATTGTTGGGTATAAAACTCCTACAGAATTAGCACCAAAATTATAATATATATCCTATAAAAAAAGGGCTATCTCGATGAGATAGCCCTTTTTTTATATCTTATTTCGAAATAGTCCCTAAAGGATTAAATACTATATTTATCTAAAACACGATTGATTTGAACAAATCTATTATGGTAGTAATTTTCCTTAGTAGAAGAAACAATTACGCCTCTTGTTGTAGAGGAATGAATAAATTTGATTTCGTCTTGAGATACTTCTGTAATGATACCTACATGATTAATACGGCTTCCCTTGGTCTTAAAGAAAATAAGATCCCCTTTCTGAGCATCTACCTTTTCAACCTGTTCCCCTACCTTAGCCATATCTAAAGAACGTCTAGGTAAATCTATACTAGCTTGAGAAAAAGCATTTAAAACTAATCCAGAGCAGTCAATTCCATTTTCTGTGGTACCACCATAACGGTAGCGTACACCGTAGAAATCAAAAGCAGAATTTATAATTTGACTAGAAACAAAAGAAAGTTCTACTTCTCTTTGATCCATTTGTGCCATAAACTCCTCTAAAAGGTTATCTAATTGTTCTTGCAGCTCTTTATCCTGGTCTTTACTTTGGGTTAAAACAGTGACCTTCTTAGGATCATTATAAGACGATTCTATCTTCTCTATTTTAAAATTATCTAACTGCTCCAAATTACCATTTGCTGCATTTACACTGCCAATAGCTAAACCTGTAGTGCATAGAAAGCTAACTGCTAAACCAATTAAATTTGCCATAAATCAAAGTTTATTTATCCGTAATAGGACTATTTTCAATTATCTTCAAAGCAGTTACCTCACTAGCTCCACTTCCTCCTAACTTATTAATCAATTGATCATACTCTGCTAATAAGTTAGTTCTATAAGGTGTTTGAAGAATTTTATCTAACTCTTTTTTTATCCTATTTGGATTACAATCTTTCTGAATTAATTCCACAACTAATTCTTTATCCATGATAAGATTCACTAAAGATATAAATTTCAAAGTAATAATTCGCTTAGCAATCTGAAAAGAAATTTCATTTCCTCTATATAAAACTACTTGAGGCACTCTAAAAAGAGCTGTCTCAAGTGTGGCAGTCCCACTAGTTACAAGGGCTGCGTAAGCTTGGTTGAGTAGAGCATAAGTCTGATTAAAGACAACTGTAATATTTGATTTTTTTATAAAATTATCGTAAAATTCTTTATTTTGCCCTGGAGCCCCCGCTATAACAAACTGATACTGAGGATAAAATTCAACTACCGCCAACATTTGTTCGAGTAATTTACTAATTTCTTGTTTTCTACTTCCTGGTAATAAAGCTATAATAGGCCTATCATCTAAATTGTTTTCTTTTCTGAAATCACCTTTATAATTAATCTTATAATTATCGATAGCATCAATTAGTGGGTGTCCTACAAAAGTAACTGGAAAGTCATGTTTACCTTGGTAAAAATCTTTTTCAAAAGGTAGGATTACATACATATAATCCACATCTCTTTTAATGGCTTTAATCCTATTTTCTTTCCACGCCCAAATCTGAGGAGAAATATAGTAATGGGTAGGTATACCTAATTGCTTTGCCCATTTTGCAATACGCATATTAAATCCAGGGTAATCAATAAATATTAACACATCTGGTTTGAATTCTAGTATATCTTTTTTACAAAAAGATATATTTTTCAAAATAGTACCTAAGTTTTGAATCACTTCAATAAAACCCATAAATGCCAAATCCTTATAATGCTTAACTAATTGAGCACCTTGATCTTGCATTAAGTCACCTCCCCAGGCACGGATCACCGCACTAGAATCATTTTTCTTGATTGCCTTAATTAAATTCGAGCCGTGTAAGTCTCCAGAAGCCTCTCCTGCTATAATGTAATACCTCATCTAAAATACTAGGGTTACAATGGTTAAAATTATAACGGCTAAAATACAGCCATTGGCGTAATTATCTAACTTTTTATTTATAAAAACACTAAATAATAATAAATTACAAATAGACCCAATTGCAATTACCTTGCCAAGCATTTTTGCTTTGACAATAAATTCAAAATCTAAAATAAAGTCAAAATGAGTGAAACCCCTTAAATAAAGTTCACTTCCTATAATAGTGACTAGTAAAGCACTAAAAAAACCTATAAGTAGTTGATTTATATTTGATTTCATTATAAATCCCAATCATTTAAACGATTAATACTATGGTAAGCAGTTAAATCAAAGTGTACAGGAACAACAGAGATATATCCATTGTGTAAAGCCCATTCATCGGTATCTTCCCCCTTATCGAAATTCACAAACTCTCCCTTTAACCAGTAATATTCCTTTCCATGTGGAGAAACCCTTTTGTCAAATTCTTCATTCCAAGTAGCCTTAGCTTGTCGACAAACTTTAACTCCTTTTATTTCTTGGGTTAATAATTTAGGGAAGTTTACGTTTAAAACTACATCGGTAGGAATACCATTTTCCAGTGCTTTTTGTGTTATATTCTTTACAAAAGGTTTGATTTGATCAAAATCAGCGTCCCAATTAAAGTCTAATAAAGAGAAACCAATAGCAGGTATTCCACTCATTCCTGCTTCCAGTGCTGCACTCATCGTACCCGAATAAATAACATTAATGGAAGAGTTAGATCCGTGATTAACCCCTGAAACACATAAATCAGGTTTGCGATCTAAAATCTGACTTAAAGCAATCTTTACACAATCCACTGGTGTCCCAGAACAAGCGTACTCTACCTCTATGTCCTTATCGATATTTACTTTTTCCAAAGTCAATGTATCATTTAAAGTCATTGCATGTCCCATTCCTGACTGAGCCTTATCTGGTGCTACAACAACAACTTCTCCAAGCTCTTTCATTACTTCAATAAGTGCTCTCATCCCAGGAGCTGTAATTCCATCGTCGTTTGTAACTAATATTAGTGGTTTTTTCTTCATTTTTATGTTTTTAACTCAAGCAAATTTACTAATTATAACTTTAGCATAATTCACTTTAAAAGCTTTCTATAGCCAAGTTAACCTCTAGTGGAACAAAAACATATCCCTTTAACAAATAATTATCTCCTATTACATCTATATCTTTGCTTTTTTAATTACTTTAGATGAAAACTATTTAATGAATACTATTTGGCTGTTTATGAAAAAGAATTTTAAAGTTATATTACTTCTCTTAGGAGTATCGGCAGTGCTATGGAGTTTTATGCCGAAAGATCCGAAAGATAGTCCTGAAAAAGACCAATTATTACTAGAGCTAGTAACTTATCTTTTAGAGCAAACACATTATGACCCTGCAAAAATAGACGATGAATTCTCACAAAACGTATATAAGTCCTACTTAGAAGCAATCGATCCTATGAAGAGATATCTACTTCAATCCGACGTAGACGAATTTGCTGTATATGAACTTTTAATTGATGATATGATTCAATTAAAGGATTTATCTTTTTTTGATTTAACTCAAAAACGTATCGAACAAAGAATGGCTGAATCGGAACAGATTTACCAAGAAGTTTTAGCCACGCCATTTGATTTTAGTATTGATGAAGAATTTGATGCAGATTATGAAAATTTAGCCTTTGCTAAGGACCGCGAGGAATTAAAGCAAAGATGGGCTAGACAACTTAAGTTAAATGCTTTATCTACTATTACAGACAACCTTAAAATACAGGAAAAAAGACAAAAAGAACAAGATGCTGAGTTAGATACTACGCAAGAACAAGAAATCATAGAGGCTGGCACACCAGAACAAGAAGCAATTTTTGTAGATAAGGATACTAGTGTAGAAAACGACTCTTTAAAAGCAAAACCGATAGAAATTAAATCTTTTGAGCAATTAGAAATAGATGCAAGAGAATCTATTGGAAAATCACTTGCAGAATACTTTGATGCAATGAAAGATTTGGAGCGAAAAGATTGGTTTACTGTATACATCAACTCTATTATGGAGCAATATGACCCACATACCTTATATTTCGCACCAGAAGACAAAGATCGATTTGATGCAAGCATTAGTGGAAACTTTGAAGGAATTGGAGCTGTATTACGCAAAAAAGCAGAAGGTGTTGAAATCAACGAACTTGTTACTGGTGGTCCAGCTTGGAAAGGTAAAGAAATTGAAGTGGGAGACATTATCTTAAAAGTAGCCCAAAATAAAAATGAAGAACCTACCGACATCGTTGGAGTTAGATTAGACGATGTAGTAAAACAGATTAAAGGTAAAAAAGGAACAACGGTTTACTTAACGATTAAAAAAATAGATGGAACTATTAAAGTAGTACCTATTATGCGTGAAGTAGTTGAAATGGAAGAAACCTATGCTAAGAGTTCTATCATTGAAGATAAAGGTAAAAAATATGGAATTATACACTTACCTAAATTCTACATTGATTTTGAAAATAAAGACAGAAGAAATGCCTTTACAGATGTTCAAAAAGAAATAATAGAATTAAAAGAACAAGGTATTGACGGAATAATCATGGATCTTAGAAACAACGGTGGTGGTTCTTTATCTACTGTTGTTGATATGGTGGGATTATTTGCCAAACCAGGGCCAGTGGTACAAGTAAAAGCCTCTCGTGGTAAGCAACAAGTTTTAGATGATAAACGCACTGAAATTGTTTGGGATGGTCCACTAGTAGTTTTAGTGAATAACTTCTCAGCATCAGCTTCAGAAATTTTTGCTGCTGCAATACAAGATTATAACAGAGGGATTGTTATTGGAAGTAAGCACACCTATGGTAAAGGAACAGTTCAAAACCTTATTGACTTAAATGATCTATTAAAAAAACAACCATATGGGGATTTAGGAGCTCTAAAAGTAACCTTACAAAAGTTCTATAGAATTAATGGAGGTTCCACTCAAAAAGAAGGAGTTCTAAGTGATATTGTACTTCCAGATCGCTATTCTTATATTGATATGGGAGAAAGAGATTTACAAAATGCAATGCCTTGGGATAAAATCGAGCGTGCTGCGTATGTCCCTTATAATTACGACTTCTCTTCTGTCATCGATAAGAGTAAAAAACGTATCTTGGAAAATGCACAATTCAATTTAATTGATGAAAATGCACAATGGATTAATCAAAGAAAAGATGAAAAGACTTTCTCACTAAACTTAGATAAATTCCAAGGAAAACAAAAAGAAATAGAAGAGATCACTAAAAAATTCAAACCTATTTCTGAATATAAAAACTCTCTTAATTTCGCTTCACTACCAAGTGAAATGATTAGAGTGGAAGAAGATTCCTTAATTAAATTAAAAAGAGATAGATGGCATGAAATGCTAAAATCAGATGTTTATGTAGAAGAAGGAATTAATATCTTAAAAGACTTACAATCTCAAAAGACTCCAAGTAGCATGAAAAAAATAGATGCTCAGTTGAATTATACCCATTAAACTAAATAATGATTTCAAATAGAAATTCACATAACAGACTAGCGCTCCAAAAATTCAAATCAAATTTTTGGGGCGTTTTGTCTTTTTGGATAATCATCCTATTATTTATACTTTCTTTAGGTGCTTTTTTTATCATACCAGATAAGAGTAAAAATGCAAATAGTGGTGATTTAGCTCTACACTCCAAATCACCTGGATTTAGTGTTAAGCAAATTATATTACCTCAACAAAGTAATGCTAGTGTTAAGGACTATTTTATTGGACGTGCTAATTATGTTTCGCCTATTAGTATTGACACTTTCTTTATAGATAAAAACAATATCTACTACCAACCCTTCTCCAACGGAATTCAAAGGACAGAAATGGATTCTATCTCACTGGATCTATGGCCTGCTAATACCCCTTTAAATAAAATAATTAAAGACAAAACTTTTTATCTGGGAACAGATAATCAAGGAAGAGACTTTTTAAGTCGTTTGGTTTTAGGTTCAAGAGTTTCTTTAAGCATTGGATTTGTTGCAGTGAGTATTTCTTTACTAATTGGTATTACCCTAGGAAGCATAGCAGGCTATTATGGAGGAAAAATCGATGCATTTATTTTATGGATTATCAACATATTCTGGACAATACCAACGCTTTTGTTAGTAATTGCTATAACCCTAGCTCTAGGAAAGGGTTTTTGGCAAGTCTTCATAGCAGTTGGATTAACCATGTGGGTAGAAGTTGCACGTGTAATTAGAGGACAAATAATAAGCATTAAGCGCCAACAATATGTCATTGCGGCAAAAGCTCTTGGTTATAGTGATTTGCGTATTATGTCCAAACATATTTTGCCCAATACCCTAAGCCCTATTATTGTGATATGTGCAGCAAACTTTGCATCAGCAATACTCATGGAAAGTGGTCTAAGCTTTTTAGGACTAGGTACACAAATACCTACCCCTAGTTGGGGAGCTATGATTAAAGAAAATTATAATTACATTCTAGTAGGAAAAGCCTATTTAGCCCTATTCCCAGGATTTGCAATGTTTTTGGTAGTAGTTAGCTTTATGATGATAGGAAATGCTCTAAGAGACGCCTTGGATGTAAAAAGTAAATAATTACTTAATGAGCATTGTTCTCATTTGTGTCTTATTTCCTTGATAAATATTTAAATCTACTTTGGTATCAATTCCCGGGATTATTCCCTTTTCACTAAATTGCCAGAAATGCCAATCTGGTTTAATTTCCTCTACAAAAAAATTATAATTAGCGATCCATAAAATATGGTCTGGGAACCATTTTTTTAAATTTTTCGTGTAATAATGTTCACCAGAATACAGAATAGGTTTCACTTTATAATGTTTCTCTACAGTAGCAATCCACCTTTGTAAACCACTGCGTAAAGAATCCATACTTTGTTCTTTTGGTAAGTCCTCTATATCTAAAACAGGAGGTAAATCCCCTTCACTTAATTTAACGTTTTTAATGAAGTTATTGGCTTGTTGTAAAGAATTTTCATCCGGACGGTAATAATGATATGCACCTCGAATAAAGTGATTGCTCCTTGCCCCTTTCCAATTTAACTTAAAAGCCTTATCCACTCCATCAGCTCCCATTGTAGCGCGAATGAATACAAACTCTAAAGGCTTCAAAGAAGCAATAGAATCAATACTTTGCCAGTCTATTACTCCTTGGTAATGGGAAACATCGAATCCTACCATCATCTCTTGATGTCTAGACAGCACCTCAACGGTCCTTACATCATAGAGACTCTTAGGCCCACCTCCTTTGGAATTATCTTGTAATATATATTGAATACCTTCCTTGAAATGAATTCCGAACCAAATACCAATACCCAATAATCCCACAATTATAGTAATCCACTTTATTCTATTTAAATAAAGTTTCATACTAGCGGTCTTCTTTGGAGCCACTTTTTTTCTAGGCCTTTTACTTGTTGTTTTCTTAACCGTAGTGGAAGTAGTTTTTCTAGGCGCTTTGCGTATCTTCTTTATTGCTGAATCAACGTCTTTTTGCTTAGGATCTGACTTTGACATGATACCTATTATTTTGTAGAATTAAAATGAAACAAATAAACCATCTACATTTTATGATTATCTAATCGAATAACAGGAACAGGTAATGGAATATTATTAAGTTTAAATTTACGATCAATTTCATAGCGAATATCACTAGCTATACGATCATTTTCAAAAGCTCTATCGATAAAGTAATATAGGTAAAAGCGCACTGTACTCTCTGAAAAGTCATGAAGAAACACTAAGCTTTTTGGATTTTTTAAAACTTTTGGATTACTATCCACGCAAGAAAGAAGTACTGCTTTAACTAATTCTGGATCTGTTCCAATATATACTCCAACTTCTATTTTAGCACGAATAACTGGATCCATATGTGTCCAGTTATACACCACATCATCTATAAGTTTACGGTTAGGTATTACAATGTTTTTTCTATTTCTAGTCTCTACAATAGTACAACGCAAACTAATGGACCTTACTCTAGCTACCTCATTGTTAATTTGAATAACATCTCCAACATTTAAAGTCTTATCAATAATAATATAAATTCCGGCAATCAAATCTCTAAAAATATCTTGCAATGCCAATCCTAAACCTACAAATAAGGCTGCAGAAGTAGTTAGAATTAAAGTAATGTTTATTCCAATAGCATTTAGAATGAAAAAAAACATTATCAAATAAATAAAGTAATTAACAAAGTTAAATACTGTCTTTAAACGAGCAGTCACATCTGGAGTAACCATCTTCAAAATGGCCTTCCTTAAAAAATATAATGCATAACGCGTTACAATAACTGTTACTATAATAAACAAAATAGTTCCTACGGTTATGGACATAGACTGGCTTGCGTAAAACTCGTAATGTAAGAGTTTAGTAAAAAATGCTTTTAAATTCAATGCAATGGATTTAATTCCCTATAATAATTCGTTTTAATGAAAAAGCGATTCAATTTTAAGTGTGAATTTACAAAAAAAATCATACTCTAAAACCATATAATTGGCATTACATTAAATAATCTTATCTAAGGTAAAAATAACTAATTCAAAATCAATTATTTCTTGGGGATTAGTAGTGTAATGAATAAATACGGATAAAAAAAACCTCTTCTGTTGTAGAAGAGGTTTTGTGCGGGTAAAAGGACTCGAACCTTCACACCTTGCGGCACCAGATCCTAAGTCTGGCGTGTCTACCAATTTCACCATACCCGCGAACACTTGGTAAGAAACCTGTCATTGGTTTCTTTAAGACGTTGCAAATATACTATTAGTTTTTTAATGCGCAATATTTATTTTAAAAAAACTTTTTTTCTCCTTTAAAAAGAAGGAATAAAAAAAGCCCCTTCTGTTATAGAAGAGGCTTTGTGCGGGTAAAAGGACTCGAACCTTCACACCTTGCGGCACCAGATCCTAAGTCTGGCGTGTCTACCAATTTCACCATACCCGCGAACAGTTGGTAAGAAACCTGTCTTGGTTTCTTTAAGACGTTGCAAATATACAATGACTTTTTTAATCTGCAAGAAAAACTTTATTTTTTTTTATGCTTATGTTTGTAACTACAAAAACAATCTACCTTTATAAAAAATGAAAGATTCAAAACAATTTGTTCAAGAAAACAAACAACGTCTTATAGATGAGTTAATTGAACTATTAAAAATGCCTTCTATAAGTGCAGACAGTGCCTATTCACAGGATGTTTTCAATACAGCAGAAGCTGTAAAAGAAAATTTAGAAAAGATCGGATGTGATAACGTTGAAATATGTGAAACACCAGGATATCCTATTGTTTACGCTGAAAAAATAATCGATCCAGCTTTGCCTACTGTATTGGTTTATGGTCATTATGATGTGCAACCTGCAGACCCAATTGAACTTTGGGACTCTCCCCCATTTGAACCAGTGATTAAAAAAACAGCTATTCATCCAGAGGGAGCCATATTCGCAAGAGGAGCTTGTGATGATAAAGGCCAGATGTTTATGCATGTTAAAGCTGTAGAATATATGATTTCTACAAACACCTTACCTTGTAATGTCAAATTTATGATTGAAGGAGAAGAGGAAGTAGGTTCAGTTAGTCTAGGTTGGTTTATTAAAAACCACAAAGAGAAACTTAAAAATGACGTAATTTTAATTAGTGATACTGGAATGATTTCTAATGAGCATCCTTCTATTACTACAGGTTTACGTGGTTTGAGTTACGTAGAGGTAGAAGTAACAGGACCAAACCGTGACCTTCACTCAGGGTTATACGGTGGAGCTGTTGCTAACCCAATCAACATCTTAACTAAGATGATTGCATCGTTACATGATGAAAACAATAAAATTACTATTCCCGGATTCTACGATAAAGTAGAAGAGCTTTCTCAAAAAGAAAGGGATCAAATGGCAAAAAGACCATTCTCTTTGGATGCTTACAAAGAACATTTAGATATTTTAGACGTACATGGAGAGGCAGGTTACTCTACAAATGAACGTAACTCTATTCGCCCTACACTAGACGTAAATGGAATCTGGGGAGGATATATAGGAGAAGGTGCTAAAACAGTAATAGCAAGTAAAGCATTTGCTAAAATATCTATGCGATTAGTACCAAACCAAGAATGGGAGGAAATTACTGAATTATTTAAGAAGCACTTTGAAAGTATAGCTCCAAAATCAGTTAAAGTTAAAGTAACTCCACACCACGGTGGACAAGGTTATGTAACTCCAATTGATTTTATTGGCTATAAAGCAGCTGAAAAAGCATATAAGGATACTTTTGGAGTAGATCCAATTCCTGTTCGTTCTGGCGGAAGTATTCCAATTGTTGCTTTATTTGAAGAGGTTTTAGGCTCTAAAAGTATTATGATGGGCTTTGGTTTGGATACAGATGCAATCCACTCACCAAATGAACATTTTGGAATATTTAATTATTTAAAAGGAATTGAAACTATTCCATTATTCTACAAATACTACACAGAATTAGCTAAATAGTTTATAAAAGTAAAAGTCGGATTAGATCACTAATCCGACTTTTTTAATATGTAGTTACTTTAAAGCGTTTTTTGCTTCAATCCACAATCCCATATACTTTGAACTTAAAGCACTATGGTGTTTAAAAACTTGTGCTAAGAAATGTTCTTGTCTATGTTTTTCTAAGTTTTTAAATATTTTCTCTAAACAATGGTATAGATTAGAAGCATGCTTTGTTTTATTATACAGTTTTTCTATTATATCCTTGCCCTTATGTTGCTTTTCTAGCCACAACTCTTTATTGGTATATAACTCAAGGGTCTTTTGTACATAATCCTCTGGAGTATTGGCTATAAATCCTGGCCAAATGGTTTGATCCCCCATAGATTCTGCTCCAATTTCAGAACTAATAGAAGGGGTTCCTACTCTAATGGCATCAATAAACTTTCCTTTGATACCAGCTCCAAAAACAATTGGAGCTAACATGATTCTAGCTTCGGCAATTACCCCTAAGGCATCTTGGGCTCTACCGTGTACTAAAAATCCTTGGGAAGCATTATGCAAGTCCCATACCTTTTGGGAGGGATAAGCTCCATAAATATGCATCTTAACACCTGGTAATTGCTTTCTCAATAAAGGCCATAAGTGTTTTTTTATGTATAGTACCGTTTGCCAATTAGGCTCATGAATAAAATTGCCAATAAAGACTAAATTCTGCCTTTGTTCATAAGTCAACCAACTATCCATCTCTTGTGTTCGCAAAGGTGCCTCCAAAAAAGGCAACACAAAAAGTAGACTCTTTTTCACCTCAAAGGTGTTGATAAGTAAATCATATTCGAAATCACTTATAAGTAGGCTAAGATCACAACGCAAGATACTTGCCAATTCTCTTTTAGTTCTATCTGTAAATAAATAAGATTGTAAATCCGTTGCATTGTCCTTAAACATTTGAGCTCGTGCATAACGCAAAAAATGTAAATCCTCTGTATCTAACACCGTCATTGCTCTTGGGCATTGCTCTTGAGCTTTCCAACCAAATTGCTCTTCTACCATAAAGCGATCAAATAACACAATATCTGGATCTAATTCTTTTAGGACCTGGTCTGTTCTTGAGTCGTTGAGCCAAAACTCAAACTCCTTTACATTAAAAGGGCTTAAATCATCACTAAACTCACTCTTATTAGCTGTTGAGCTTAGAAAAATTTCCATATCCCAACTCTGAAAAGTTTCAATAAGTTGAAGCATGCGCTTTCCAGCAGCTGATGATCTACTCTCTGGCCACACTTGTGCTAGGATGACAATTCTTTTATTTTGGAATGCTGTATTCATAAAGGCAAAAATACACTTTCTATAGATGGAATACACTCATTTTTAATCTATATAATATTTAGTATTTTTGCATAAAAGAAACGGATTATGCTAGGATTAAAATTATTGACCGACCCAAGATGGGCAAATATCGCTGAATCAAACTTAGAGGAGATTTTAACAGACCATTGTTGGTGTGAACAAAAAGCAGCAACCAATGCAATTACTATTATCACCTATAACTCTGAATATCCAGATTTAGTAGATGAAATGACAAATATTGCTATTGAAGAAATGGAACATTTTAGAATGGTACATCAAATCATCAAGGATAGAGGATATACTTTAGGAAGAGAGCGTAAAGATGACTATGTAAATCAACTTTATAAGTTTTGTAAAAAAGATGGAAGTCGAAATGATGCATTTATCGACAGACTATTGTTTGCTGCAATGATTGAAGCAAGAAGTTGTGAGCGTTTTAGAGTTCTTCACCAAAACATTCAAGATCCTGAGTTAGCAAAATTCTATTATGACCTAATGGTTTCTGAGGCTAATCACTATACTACTTTTTTAAATTTTGCTAGAAAATACACCGAAAAGGTAGATGTAGACAAAAGATGGAAAGAATGGTTAGAGTTTGAAGGTAACCTTATACAAAGTTACGGTAACAAAGAGCAAATACACGGGTAAAATACTTTGCATACAAAAGATAACTCTCTTTTGTATGCAAAACCCTTTTACTGTTCTATCTTAAATAAGACTGGCCGACTTAAACTTGCATCATTAGCAATAGAGGCTACTTGAAGGTTTAAAAAATAAAAGCCATCCTTGATTTTATCTTCTACGTAAATCAACTCCGTAATAGTAGCATCTAAGCGAGCAGTACGGTTCAATGGATCTATTTGGGTAATATTCCAAAATGCGCGATGCGCTAAAAGTGCTCCATCATCTTTTTCTTTATCCACACTTGGCAGATCTACCAGTAGGTGTTTAATTCCTTTTTCCTTTAAAAATTCAGCAACTTCCCAAGATAAATAAGGCGGATTAGTATGAGAGTATTTTTTGCTTTTTTTATCATTATTATTGGGTAGAGTACGTATTATGAAAGCACTTTGTCCTTTATCTACCCACAGGGATTCAATTTGTTCTAATGTGATAACTTGATCCTGTTCCAAGTATTGTGGATAAACGCTTACCAATTGACTAAGAAAAAAGAAATCCTTTAAATGATCATTTATAGAATACTTTTCTAAGGTAATATGTCCAAGACATTCTGTATGGGTAGCATGAGCATGGGGATTAACTGTTATAGTATTAAAATTGGTAGAAGAACTACCGCTTTTAACTTCTCCTACCCAATCCCCTATTTTTACTGGTAAAATACTTGGTTCGGATAAATACCAAGCAATGGGATTGTTTTGGTTGCCTTGAAGTTCAATACTCAAATCCAATGCACAAGACAAGTCAATATTGTACGTAGTTGCATTATACTCTATAGTTGCTTTCATAGTAATACCTTTTATTTGGTCCAAAATAAATCACTTGCAAGTCCATCACTTAAAAATTTACCCTGATCTGTTATGGTTAAAACTCCGTTCTCCAAGTGCATTAAACCACTATTTATATGCTTTTGAGCACCTTGAAGAACATAATCTTGAAAAGTCTTACCATAATCTTCTGCTATTCTTAAAGTGTCCACTCCCCAAATGGTTCGAAGCCCAGTCATAATATACTCATTATAACGATCTGCTAGTGAAAGATGTTCTTTTTCAAAACGTAATTCTGAGCTTTCTACCCCTTTAATATATAAGTTATTGTTGGCGATATTCCAGCTCCTTGATTCTCCATCAAAGCTATGTGCAGAAGGTCCTAATCCCAAATAAACTTTTCCTAACCAATAGGCAGTATTATTTTTAGAATGATATCCTGGCATACTAAAATTAGAGAGTTCATAGTGTTGGTAACCCATTTTTTTGAGTATATCCATTAAGATCACAAAGTGTTCATGAGCTTGATCCTCTTCAGGCATTGGAATTACTCCCTTTTGAATTAATTTATTTAGAGCAGTCCTAGGCTCCACAGTTAAGGCATAGCACGAAATATGCTTAATCCCTAAATCCACAACTCTTTGAATATTTTCACGCCACCTATCATTACTAAGCCCAGGAATACCATAAATTAAATCTACTGAAATATTATCAAAATATTTACTAGCATTCTCTAAAGATTCGATTGCTTGTCCTTGATTATGGGCTCTATTCATCATTTCTAAATCCCCTTGATCGAAACTCTGCACTCCTATACTCAATCGGTTTACTTTTGAATCTGCTAATTTTATAATTGTAGCTAAATCTAAATCATCTGGATTTGCCTCTAGAGTAATCTCCGCGATAGGATTTACTTCAAATAAAGCATGTACCTTATCAATTAACGTATTTATTTGCTCGACCTCTAAAATACTTGGAGTACCACCCCCAAAATAAATGGTGTCGATGATTTTACCTTGTAAACTGCTTGCCCTTAATTGCATTTCCTTAGCAATAGCATCGAGCATAGCTTGGTTATTCTTCAAGGAGGTTGAAAAATGGAAATCACAATAATGACATGCCTGCTTACAAAATGGTATATGTATATAAATTCCAGCCATTATTTTTTAATTCTATCTTGATTTTGTTTAACAAAAGCATCCCAACCTGAGTAGCTTGTCTTTCCAACTACTCTATTAGAATTGAAAAAATGACAAACCGCAGCCGCAAGACCATCGGTACTATCTAAATTCTTTGGTAATTCTTTTAAATGAAGAAGCTGTTGCAGCATTTTTGCCACTTGCTCTTTAGTGGCATTACCATTACCTGTAACGGCCATTTTTATTTTCTTTGGCTCGTAGGTTGTAATAGGAATACTTCTAGAGAGCCCAGCAGCAATTGCTACTCCCTGAGCTCTTCCTAGCTTTAACATAGATTGAACATTCACCCCAAAGAAAGGCTCTTCAATGGCGATTTCATCGGGATGATGGGTATCAATTAACTCAATAGTACGTTCAAAAATCTTTTTTAGCTTAGTAAAAGGATCCGTTACTTTTTGCAATTGAAGCTCATTTAATTGAACAAATTCCATTTTTTTGTTCACAACTTTTATTATACCAAAACCCATTATAGTGGTTCCTGGATCGATTCCTAAAATGATTCTCTCGTGGGCCAAATTATTATTTTTTTGTTCAATTTAACGATAAGCATAAAAATATTCTCTTTCTTTGCAAGGATGAAAATACTATCTGACAAAACTAAGCAATTCTTAGTACTTCTAATCAAAATATTAGTGGTCCTAGCCGCTATTTACTATATCTATAACCAATTGTCTAATGACAAAACTCTAGATCTAGCTATTCTATTAGAAGTATTAGAACAAAAGAAAAATACTATCCCACTTATAGGTGTAGTTCTATTGACTTTTTCCAACCGTTTTGTAGAAATTCTAAAATGGCAAAACTTGTCCTCTTTGATTCGACCAGTAAGCCTTGGCATGGCAACTCGCCAAGTTTTAAGTGCACTTACTTTGGGAATATTCACTCCCAATGGAATTGGGGAATATGCAGGAAAAGCTCTTTATTTTGATAAAAAATACACATCTAGAGTTATCTTCTTAAATATGGTTTGTAATGGTATACAGGTAATTTACGCTATTGTATTTGGTCTATTTGGTTTGACTATATTAAATAATATACATCCCATAATTCCTAACTCTTACCTTTATACTCTATATGGTATCATACTGGTATTACTACTGCTTATCTTCAGCATTAGAAATTTCACTATCAAGGGGTATTCTATACAAACCCTAATAAGTAGTCTGCAAAAAATACCTAAAAAAACACATCGAAAAAATATGTTTTTAGCTTTATTGCGCTATTTATCCTTTACACATCAATATATCTTATTGTATTATATATTAGGAGTAGAGCTTCCATACATAGAATTATTCTGTGCTGTAGCAGCAATTTATCTGTTAGCTTCCTCTTTGCCTAATTTCCAGTTTTTAGAATTTGCAGTAAAAGGAAGTATAGCTATGTTTATCTTTACAACTCTGGGAGTAAACCAGTGGATTGTAGCATTAGTAGCAACTTTAATATGGATTTTGAATATCGTTTTACCAATAAGTATTGGTAGCTTTTTTGTCCTGTCTTTTAAAGTTAAAACAGAACCTAGTTCTATTGCTTAACTAAGACAATAGGCAATATAAATTCGCTGTTAACTGTTATTCCTTGTTTAGTTGCAGGATAAATCAACGGGAAATCTCTAGTTTTTATTTTAACCAGACTATCTAATGCAACATTTTGCATTTTTAAACTATCCACTAGAGGTAATAATTGGAAAGAGATATTATTATCCCAACTGATTTTAACTAAAACATGCAAAGTATCTAAAGCTTGGAAGCTTCCCTTTAGGGTATCTTGACTTAATCTATTTTGCAACTCCGCAGTCATAAAAGCATAAAAACATTCTTTTTTTCTGTCAACATCCGAAATAGTATCACAACTCGGAGTACTGGGATAAGTATCTACCTTATTCCAATCTACTTTTGTCAATTCACTGTGCAAAAGTTTATCCCTTTCTACTTCCTGGGAGACGTTAAAGTCACAGCCAATTATAAAAAAGGACAAAAAGACTAACACTATTAACTTATTCATGTACATTAATAAGGTTTAATATCTTATATTTAATCATCAAAAATACAAAAAAAACAATGGAATACTTTCTATTACTACTAAGCATTGTGCTGTTAATATTTGGCATTGTGGGAAGTATACTTCCTGCTTTACCAGGTTTGCCAATTAGCTGGCTAGGCTTTTTGAGTCTTTATTTAGTGAAAGATATACAAATGAATCCAACAATCCTATGGATTACCTTAATAATTACCATTGCCATAACTGTCTTAGATTATGTCATCCCAGCCCATGGCACTAAAAGATTTGGAGGTAGTAAATATGGTATTTGGGGTACTAATATAGGCCTTGTGGTAGGGCTATTTATCCCTCCAATAGGTTTTATACTAGGACCATTTATAGGTGCCTTTATAGGGGAAATAATCTATAAACCAACTAAAGTTGATCGAGCCTTTAAAGCGGCCATCGGATCCTTTTTAGGCTTTCTCGCCTCTACTTTTATAAAAATTATTACTTCTCTTTTCTTTTTAGGAATTGGTATTTATGTAATTATTAAAAACAGCGGGATTTGGTTTTAAGATTTTTTGTCAATTAGTGGTTTGTTATAAAAAGTAATAGCAATACCAAAAAGTAAAATCACTCCTCCAATTAACATATTGTAGGTAATGGTCTCCTCTATAAAAAACCAAGCTAATAATCCTGAGAAAAGTACTTGACTTAAAAGACTAAGGGATACCCTAGTTGCTCTCATGCTTTTAGTGGCATAGCTAATACAAAACCAAGCTAATAATTGACAAATAAGTCCTTGAATAATTAAAGTCAACCAACCCATAGAGGAAAAACCACTAAACTCAGACCCCATAAAAAGATTAATTAAGGCCAAGAAAATTGAAGAAAACGTTAAGCTATAACTCATAAATGGGATAACATCTACTTTATCTAAAACCAGTTTACTCACTAAAATATAACAAGCATATAGAATACCAGAGAGTATTCCCATTAAAAAAGGCAGATTGAATGAAAGGTCTAGAAACACATCGACCCCCACTAAAACAACCATACCAACTAAAGCAAATACAGTTCCAATCCAAAAATTGACAGAGGGCTTATTACTCATAAAAAAGTAACTCCCAACCCCAACCCATACAGGGGCCAAATTGGTAAGTAAAGTGGCTTGAGTAGCAGTTGAACCTACTATAGCATAATTCCAAACGGCTATATCCGAACCAAAAAAAACTCCACCCAAAGCAATAAGGGCCATTGTATTAAAGTCATATAATTCTAAACGCTTAGTTATTATGGCGAAAGGTAAAATTACAATAGCAGCAATAAACATGCGATAAAACGCGCTAATCAGACTTGGAGTTAAGTTTAACTTTATTAAAACTGGAAAAATCGAAATACCAAGTATTCCAATTAATAAAGAAACTCTAGGATTCTTAAACATATTGATATATTTTGGACTATCGCACAAAGTAACAACTCCTTTTTGAAAATTAACACAAAACACTATGATAAATTACGCTATTAATACCTTTAAATCCATTTTTAATATTCCTATAGAGTATCTAGTCGAAAAGCGAATTGATAGCCCGTATAAAAATGAGTATGATAGCTGTGAACTAGAAATTTATAATCATAGAATAATCTATCGTACAGCTAAAATTACACCGAAAAAATCAGGTGCTTTTGTTGCTATATGGAAGAAAGACTCTTCTAACAAAAACACTCCTTTCTCTATAGAGGATGATTTTACTCATATGGTAATCTATGTGGAAGAAAATCGTAACAAAGGCGTGTTTATCTTCTCAAAACAAGACCTGGCTACTTTACAAATAATATCCCACCCTACTTCTAAAGGCAAAATGGGAATTCGTTTATATCCAAGTTGGAGTGAGAATTTAAATCCACAAGCCTTTAAAAGTAAAGATAAGCAAAGTCCTTTCTTTTATATTATTCGAAATTTATAACATAATAAAATTAACGTGTTTAATATTTCGACAGCCAATCGATATAATATATTTTTTTATCAAAATTTTTGCACATATATTTGCCTATATTAAAATGGTTTACAATTTGTAATTAAACGGGAATTAGGTGAAAATCCTAGACAGACCCGCTGCTGTAAGCTTCATAATTAAAGGAACCTTGATTATCCACTGTGTTAAATGGGAAGGATGTTCTTTTGAGAAGCAAGTCAGAATACCGGCCAATAAAATCGTTCCATGTTTTCGGGTATAAAACAAAACGCTAACTGGCCTTATTGTAATTAGGTTAAATTGTTGCGTAGTATTCCAAAATAGGTACAGCCAAAAAACGCACAATGAAATACAATTATTTAACCTTAATGCTTACCCTTTGTTTACTATTTCTAAGTAACAAATTCCATGGGCAAAACTCCTTAGATTCTATTACAACTTTAAAAGAAATTGTAATTTCCAAAGACCCTTTTAAAGAAATTATTCCAGTACAAACTTTAACAGGAGAAAACTTACAAAAACTAAACACACTTAATGTAGCAGATGCACTGCGTTATTTCTCAGGAGCCACTATTAAGGATTACGGGGGAATGGGAGGTCTTAAGACCATAGACGTGCGAAATATGGGAACTCACCATGTAGGTGTTTTCTATAATGGTGCAGCCATTGATAATGCACAAAATGGCATTGTAGACCTTGGTAAGTTCTCCTTGGAAAATGTAGAGAAAATACAATTATACAATGGTCAAAGAAGTGCTATTTTTCAATCTGCTAGAGAATTTGCCTCTGCCTCTGTGGTATATATAGAATCCAAAAAGCCTACTTTTAAACAAAATAAAAAAATAAATATAAACGCGGGTTATAAAACCGGTACAATTCAACTTAACAATCCTTCCTTGGTGGTTGATTACAAGGTGAGTGATAAGGTTTCCACAAGCATATCTACAGAATACATTCATTCCAATGGAAGGTATAAATTCAGACAAAAAAGATTAAATATTGATGGTAGCGTAGCCTATGATACTACAGGAACTAGATTAAATAGCGCTATTAGTGCTTATAGAATTGAAAACAATTGGTTTGGTAAGGATCAAAATAATCAATGGAGTGCCAATTTATATTATTACCAATCTAGCAGAGGACTTCCAGGAGCTATCATTAAAAAAAGTGACCACACTATAGCTACAGAGAATATAAACGAGAACCAAAAAGACAAAAACATAATGGTTCAAGGACACTGGACTAGGTTTATTAGTGATTTTTATTCCTTTAAACTAAAAGCCAAATATGCCTATGATTTCACTAATTACCTTTCAAGAAAAACAGTAGACTTTGAAGGAGATGAAGTGACCTATAATCCGCAGTTTGACAATACTTTTTATCAGCAAAACTATTATGTATCTGGGGCCCATCTTTTTAAAATAACCCCGATTTGGGAAGTTGCAGTGTCAACAGACTTTCAATATGATAAATTAAATGCTACTAGAAAAGGCCAAGGCACATTATTCACTTACCCTGAGCGCTTTACTTTTTTAAGCTCTGTTGCTACTTCTTTAGATTTAGGAAAAGTAAAAGCCCAAGCTAATGTACTAGGTACGTTTACCCATGAAAAAGTAAGGCATAATTACAGAGCTCCAGATAGAAATATGTGGGCGCCTTCTTTGTTTTTAAACTATAAACCTTTTGACCATAAAGCACTAGACATACATTTATTTTATAAATATATCTATCGCCTTCCCACCTTTAATGATTTATACTACACCCAAATCGGAACAGCTAGTTTAAAACCGGAATTATCTAGACAAATCAATCTAGGAGCAACCTATAGCCAGGATTTTAATTCTTCTATTTTTAAAAACATACATTTTTCTTTACAAGGATATTATGCGGATATAACAGATAAAATCATTGCTACTCCAACTTCTAGTATGATGAGATGGATGATGACTAATTTAGGTAAAGTAGAGTCTTATGGTCTAGAATCTTTCGTTCAAGCAGATCTTGCCCTAACTAAAGAGCTAAACCTAAATGTACATCTAACCTACGCTTATACCATTGCTAAAGACAAGAGCTTAACTCCAGGAGGAAAGGCTTCCTACTATGGAGATCAAATTCCTTATGCTCCTTGGAATTCAGGTTCAGCAGTTCTTAGCCTATCTTATAAAGAATACCTATTAAATTATAGCTTTATTTATGTAGGAAAGCGCTATAATGCCAATAAAAACAATATTAAACGAAATGAAGTACAGCCATGGTATACCCATGATATGTCTTTACAAAAATCCTTTACCTACAAAGAGTACAACTTTAGAGTTACCCTTATGGCAAATAACATAGCCAATCAATATTACGAGGTGGTCACTAACTTTCCAATGCCAGGTAGAAACTTTCGTTTAGCAGTAAACTTTAACCTATGAGACATTTAAAAACAATCTTTTTTATAGTTTTACTAACCTGTGTAATCTCGTGTAGAGAAGAACAAATGATTTTCCTTTCGGATGACTCTGCAGTTGCTCCTCCTCAAAACACTACACAATTTAGTGGATTTTATCTTCTAAATGAAGGTAATATGGGAATGAATAGAGCCTCGATTGATCAGTTCGATTATCTATCTGGGAGTTATACAAGAGATATCTTTTCTGAAAAGAATCCAGAAATAACAAAAGAACTAGGAGATGTAGGAAATGATATTAAAATTTACGGAAGCAAAGCTTATGCTACCATTAATGTATCTAACTTCATAGAGGTATTTGACGTACCTACCGGTAAGCATATTGCTCAAATTCACGTACCTAACTGTCGTTATTTAAATTACCACAATGGAAAGGTTTATGTGAGTTCTTATGCTGGTAAAGTAGAAATTAATCCTAATGCAGAACTAGGCTTTGTAGCAGAAATAGATACCATTAGTTTATCTATTTCTAGAAGAGTAACTGTGGGGTACCAACCCGAAGAAATGGTTATCACAAATAATAAATTATACGTGGCTAATTCCGGAGGATATAGAGTACCTAATTATGATACAACCATCTCTGTGATTGATCTTACCTCTTTTAGAGAGATAAAGAAAATAGAAGTTGCTCCAAATCTACATCGCATGCAAATAGATGATAATAACGATATTTATGTGAGCTCAAGAGGAGATTACTATGGAACCGAGCCCAATTTATATGTCATAGATTCGACAAAGGATATCCTAAAGCAAACTTTAAATATCCCCGTTACCAATATGACCTACCTAGATAATAAATTATACTTTTTATCTACGCCTTTTAGGTATGCTACAGGTAATCAAACCCCTTCTTATGGTATTTTAGATACCAATACCAAAGAACTCCTTACTAGTCAAATTATTAAGGATGGAACACAGAAAAATATACTTATTCCCTATGGAATCGCAGTAAATCCAGAGACAAAAGAAATTTTTATCACAGATGCCCAAGATTACGTTGGTACGGGATATATCTACTGTTATTCTCCTCAAGGATTTTTACAATGGAGAACAACCGCGGGTAATATCCCAGCACATATTGCATTTATAAAAACACTATAACCTACAAAAATGAAAAAAATTTATTCCACTTTTATAATGTCCTTTTTGGCATTAGCTATAGCTAGTTGCTCTAGCGATAATTCGACGCCTGATTTAAGTGCAGCCGAGTATTTCGAACAATTACAAAATACAGATAATCCTTTTAGATTAGATAACAATTACAAGACTACAACTAATAAAAGTATTGTCTTGTCTGCAGAGATCCAAGATTATAAAGAATATACTTACCAATGGAAAGTTGTAGAAAAAGATGATATAGTAAAGGATTCTATTATAGCTACTACTAAAAAAGTTAACATTGTTAGCTTCACCCCTGTTGTTTATAAAATAGAAGGGATAGTCAAATTCCAAAACCACATTGTATCCCAAGAATTAACTTTAGAAGTTAGTCAAAACAATACAAAATTAAAAAGGCATATTACTAAAGTATTTGACTTTATGCCCTCTTATGGACAGTTTGTAAATGAGATGCCTAAATATGAGCCAGGTGACACCAAACAAACCATGATTAAGAAAGTAGAAATGGCTATTGCTAAGGAAAATGGTTCTATGATTTCTTTGGGAGGCTTTGGTGGATACGTAGAGTTTGGATTTGATCACACAATTGAAAATGTTGCAGGTGAAAGAGACTTCCAAATTTTAGGTAATGCTTTTATTACAGGTAAAAATCCTCAAGGAGAATATGTAGGAAGTGCAGAACCAGGGATTATTCTAGTAGGAGTGGACAAAAATGGTAATGGAGTACCTGATCCGGATGAATGGTATGAAATAGCAGGTAGTCAGTATAATAAAAGCTCCACTATTCACAATTATGAAATAACCATCTATAAACCTTCCAAAGAATTAGACCAAGCTACAGGAAATATCCAAGAGTATATTAAATGGGAAGATAACCAAGGGAATCAAGGATTTAAACCTAAAAACTCTTTTCACACACAAAGCTACTATCCACTTTGGGTAAATCAACAATCTATTACATTCACAGGAACCCGTCTAGCAGACAATGCTAAAAACGTAGGAACTGAGACTGAATTCTGGGAACAAATCTCCTATGAATATGGCTATGCAGATAACGCACCAAATACTGATCAAAGAAGTCATATTGATATTGATTGGGCAGTGGATAAAGAAGGTAAACCTGCCAAACTAAGAGGTATAGACTTCATCCGAGTATACACAGGAGTAAACCAAGAAGCAGGATGGTTAGGAGAAATATCAACGGAGGTTGCAGGAGCAATCGATTTACATATTAAATAATGATGAAACTTAAAACATATTTAATTTTACTGATCGCAATATTTTCATTGGGAATTTGGTCTTGTAGTAATGATGATCACTTAATTGCTGATGAGGATGAAATTATACTTACTGGTCCATTACAACTTGCAGAGTCTTATAAAGTAGATAGAAGTACATGGCTAGACATATACCCAAAATTAGGTGAATTTTCCAATCCTACTGTAGTTTGGACACAAAAAAAATATAACTCGGTTGACAAGGAAATCTTTCTTGGAAACGATCCTTTTTTAGAATTTATCTCTCTAGATCTAGGTACTTATACCATAAGAGTTACTGTGAGTGACTTCCAACAAGAAGTAGAGCAAGAATTTGAAGTAGAGGTAGTTCAAGAGAAAAAAAGATTTGTCTCTCATATTACCAGAGTTTTTGACTTTCAACCAGCTTATGGACAATTTGTCAATAAATACCCAGCCTATACACAAGGAGACACTAAAGTAGAGATGTTACACAAAGTCCAAGAGCTATTAAGCAAACCTAAAGCAGATTTAGTATCCTTAGGTGGGTTTGGTGGATTTATAGAGTTTGGTTTTGACCACAGTATTGTCAATGTCCCAGGACAGGCAGATTTTAGAGTTTTAGGTAATGCTTTTATTGCGCAAGAAAACCAAATCCTAACCACAGGAGCTTCTGAACCAGGAATTATTTTAGTGGCACAGGATAAAAACAGAAATGGTAAACCAGACCCAAACGAGTGGTATGAGATTGCAGGTAGTGAATACCACAATGCTAAAACTATTAAAAACTATCAAATTACCTATTACAAACCAACAGCGGATTTAGATGCTGCAAAAGGTCAAGTTTTAGAGTATGTAAAATGGTCAGATAACCAAGGAAATCAGGGTTATAAACCTAAAAATGCTTCCCATCAACAGAGTTATTATCCCTTATGGATAGAACACAGCAGTATTACCTTTGAAGGAACCTTACTTCCAGATAATGCCAATAAAACTCAAAACTCTTGGAGTTATACCATGTATGATTATGGATATGCAGATAATTACCCTAATACACATGATAAATCTGCCATCGACATTTCATGGGCTGTTGACAAAGATGGTAATAAAGTACACTTAAAAGCAATTGATTTTATACGTGTGTATAGTGGAGTAAATCAACAAGTAGGTATTCTTGGAGAATCCTCAACAGAAATTACTGGAGCAGTAGACTTACATTTAGAACAAATAAACATTTCAACTATAAAATATGAAAATTAGAAACATTTCTTATTTAGCTTTTTTAGCTTTATTATTAACCAGCTTTACTTTTACTAGTTGTTCTAAGGACGACAATACTATTGCAGATGACAAGCAAACCTATAACCTTTCTTTAGAGTCTTTCTTATTAGATAAAGAAGTAGAAGGAGGTTTTATTTGGGAAAACACTTTAAAACCAACTGAAAACCCGGATGAGAAGGTTTTCTTCTCTACTTCTATTTTTGAAATGAGCCATTATGTGACTGCTTCAGAATGGGGAACATTTTGGAGAGGTTTCACTATCTCTAATAGTAAGGATAAGGCAAACCATATTGGAAGTTTCCACGAGCAAAAAATGTATGGTACCATGGGATCTACTGAAGAAAGATTCTTAGTAGCAAACTCTCAAGCATACCCTGATGGTATTACCAAAGGAACACAAATTGATTTAGATCAGATCTATTCTTATATAGAATTAAAAAATAGTCAAGATGTTATTACTAAACCTCAAAGTGTATGGGTAACCAACTCTCCTTATGCTTATTTCACAATGAAAGAAGGAGACCAATTTGCTAAGAAATTTGAAAAAGGAGATTACTTCAAATTAATGATTCACGGTTTAGACCATGATAAAAAGGTGATTAATCAAAACCCAGTGGAATTTTACCTTGCTAACTTCCTAGACGATAATTCAACTTTTGTTCAAGAATGGGAAAAAGTAGATTTAAGAGAATTACAAAATGCTTCTTATTTAGTTTTCTACCTACAAAGTTCAGATACAGGCCAATTTGGTATGAATACACCTGCTTATTTCACCCTAAAAAATCTAGAGGTAACACAATAGAAAAATTCAACTACTGTCTTTAAAATAAAAAAATCAATCTATATATATAGATTGATTTTTTTTATATCTTAAATTAAAAATTATGTCAGCAATACGCATACTACCTGCTTATGGGCACTTACAGCAAATAAAGGAACTATTTACCCAATATACTAACAGTTTACAAATAGACTTAGACTTTCAAAATTACAGCCAAGAATTCGATAATCTGCCTGGAGAATACCAAAATCCAAATGGCGCATTATACATTGCTTTTTTACAAGATGTGCCTGTAGGATGTATAGCATTAAGACCTTTAAATCAAAACGATTGTGAAATGAAAAGGTTATTTGTAAAACCCAATTATAGAGGGTATAAAATAGGTAAGCTCTTATGCTTAGAGTTAATAGAATTTGCTAAAAATAAAGGCTATGACCATATGTATTTAGATACTTTAGACATCTTAGATGCCGCAGTACAACTCTATTTAAGCCTAGGTTTCAAGCCAACTAAACCTTATTATCCAACTCCTTTAGAAAACACTTTATTCTTTAAATACGATTTAAAACAAGGGGGTAATGCTATAAGGTAATAATTGCCTTCCAAGTCTTTCCTTGCCAAACTTGACCTTGAGCTTGGGCAGCAGTATTCTCCGTTAATAATAAAATACACTCTTGGGTATTAAATTCATCAAAGGCATCTGGTGCAACTTGTTCAATATCTGAATCGAAACGCAATTGAATAATATGATTGGAAAAGCTAAAAGCCACAGAACCTATGGTATTTACCTTTGGAAAGGTAGCGCGTTTTAGATTGGGACAAAAGGCAAAAGCTAAATCACCAATAGAGGTAGCATTTAAAAAAGAGCGTTCTCCAAACTCGGTAATACCTTCACTAAAAACCATCATTTTAGAAGGTATTTCCTCTAAACCTATTTCCACATAACGGATCTTTGGTGTGTTTCGTAAATTATTTCCTACTTCTTTTAAAGAAGGTAAAACAATACTATTTACTTTGGTGGCATCTATCACATTATCTTCCCATTCAACAACAGAAGGTAACTGCTCTTTAGTAAAGTCCGTAGTGCCTATATTATACAAGCCTTGTGTCTTTATTAAGGTAACATTTGGAAAATATATATCACTTAACAACGAACAGTTTAAAAAAGCTTGATCTCCAATAGAAACCGCATTCGGAGCAGAAATACTTTCTAGCCAAGTAGCCGCTTTATTTAAATCAGAATTAAATGCATCACTAATAATAGAGTCTACCTGGGTTAATACTAGTCCTTTTAAAGAAGGAAATCTTCCTGACTCATCACCTAATTCACCTAAGAACATATAATCCTCTAAAAGTAAGTCTCCTCCTATAGTTAGGTAGGATACCTCTGGTTCAGCATTAGTATATTTACCCATGTATTTCTTTAATTCAGCCAAATTATCGAAATCCATATATTCTTTTGGACCGTCGGTTTGAAAGCTGATCACATCACTTTTAGATGTACCTAGTACATTAGTACCAAATGCCTGAACATAATAGGTCGTATTGTACATTAAATTATCTAGTGTAACTTTACCATCCTTAGAAGTAACTAACTCCCCTTGATCTATAAGATTACTCTCAGTAGAATATTTAATCCCATGAGAAATAAGTTCTAAAGCCTTGACAGTATACTGCACATAGGCGGAATCTCTACTGATTACGTCATAATTTACAATTTCAACATTTGGACGATCTACTGCAGTAGGCGTCTCACTTGAACACCCTACACTTAAAACACCACTTATAAACGTAACTAATATAAATACTAAAGATTTTCTCATTGTAAGCTTTTCGATTTTAGATCCTTTAAAATTGTTTAAACTAGTAGGGAACTACCTCTCTATAATAGTAAACATAGATGCTGTTAAAGGTATAATAATTTTCAATTTTACCCAATATAGACCTATAAAAACCACATCTAACTTTAGATTTTTCGTTATTTACGACTTATAACAAGTTATATAAAACAAAAAAGACCTTACAAAATTGTAAGGCCTTTAAAGATCTTGTGTTTCCTGGCGGTCTGGACGGGACTCGAACCCGCGACCCCATGCGTGACAGGCATGTATTCTAACCAACTGAACTACCAAACCGAATAAGTAAAAGCTCTCCCGCACTAGGAAAGCTTTTCATTGGCTTAACTACTAAACCATAGTGCTTTTAGGCACTTTAACAACACAACTAGTTTTTATTTTAAAATAGCTTTCTATTTTAAATTGGAAATATTATTTCCTCTGGCGGTCTGGACGGGACTCGAACCCGCGACCCCATGCGTGACAGGCATGTATTCTAACCAACTGAACTACCAAACCAGATAAATAAAAGCCCTCCTGCACTAGGAAAGCTTTTCATTGGTTTAACTACTAAACCAAGTGCTTTTAAGCACTTTAACAACACAACTAAATTGTATACCCATTCTATTGAATAAGGTCGGAAAACAACTTCCATAAAAGGAAGTATTCTTCTTTGGCGGTCTGGACGGGACTCGAACCCGCGACCCCATGCGTGACAGGCATGTATTCTAACCAACTGAACTACCAAACCAAATTTGTGCTTTAAAAAAGCTCTCCCGCACTAGGAAAGCTTTTCATTGGTCTAACTACTAAACCATAGCGCTTTTAGGCACTTAACAACACAACTACTTTTAAATATCTTTACTGTATTTCACGTGGAAATTACAGGGCAAAAAAAGCCTCTCAACTTGTGAGAGGCTTCCTTTTACTGGCGGTCTGGACGGGACTCGAACCCGCGACCCCATGCGTGACAGGCATGTATTCTAACCAACTGAACTACCAAACCAGTATTAACCAAAAATCATTACTCTAGACAAAGATAAACCTTTTTTTAAGAATTCAAACTTTAATTTTCATTAATGCTTTCTCAAAAATTTAGATTAACAAGCATCTCTACATTACTATAGAGATGCCTATCTCTCTTGTGCGGTCTGGACGGGACTCGAACCCGCGACCCCATGCGTGACAGGCATGTATTCTAACCAACTGAACTACCAAACCTTCGTCGTTATTGCTGTAATGCGGTGCAAATATACAACCATTTTCATCACTTGCAAATCCTGGAGTGAAAAAATTTTAAAGTTTTTTTACTTTTTTTTAAACCGTATTGAAACTCAACAATATAGAGAGTAAAAAAAATTTATTTTTTTTTCACAAAGTGAACAAGAATCAGACTTTAGAAAGAATAACAAACAAAAAAATCTCCGTAAAACGGAGATTTTTTTCTATATCAAGAGCTAACTCTTCTAAGTTTTTTAATGCTTTTTTTTGCAAAGGCTACAAAATTGTCCTTGCTTACTATAATAAAGCATCGATTGCATCAGCATAAGTTTGCTTTGGAGCAACTCCTACTTGACGACCTACTACTTCTCCATTCTGGAAAATTAAAACTGTAGGGATATTACGAATTCCAAATTTAGCTGCAAATTCTTGGTTAGCGTCAACATCCACTTTTCCTACAATTGCTTTATCTTGGTATTCTACGCTCAATTCTTCGATAACTGGTCCTAACATTTTACAAGGTCCACACCATACTGCCCAGAAGTCCACCACTACTGGTTTCTCTGATTTTAATACTACTTCCTCAAAAGTAGCATCTGTTATTTCTAATGCCATCTTTAATATATTTTTAGTTATATAGACAAATCTAATAAATAATTTAAACTTTCTTGTTTACTTTAATTTAATTTTATCTATAATGGGATGTATAAAATTAATTCACTCCAAAATTCACTTGTAAAGACTCCAATTCTTCAAGTAATTCTGAAGTAATATTCACTCTTGCATTTCGACTAGATAGTTCTATCCTATTTATTACCTTAAGCTCCTCTTTCACCATTGGACTAAAGTTCACTTCCATATCTTCCAAAGAAGATTCCTCATGTTCCTCTTCCTGGTCTAAAGCATTAAATAGTATATTATTGTCCGCAGGAACCATTACTTTTTCAATTTCAACAATTTCAAATCCTACAGTCTTATCTCCTTGGTGTTTGTCTAAAACTTGTTTTAGTTCAGAAATTATATCTGGATCAATTTCTTTAACATTCATCTTAATTTGAAGGTTTTTAGAAAAATTAGGAATGACTTCATGCAGCAAACGCATTTCTAAGAACTGCAACCTTGGCTCACTTCTCTCACCAGTTTCCTTTTTGATCCACCCTTCTTTTACCATCACCTTAATATGAACAAAAGTATTTTGAAGTAAGAAATGCCTGAATTTTAAAAATTCCTCATTAAACATTCTAAATTCAAAACCTTCATCATAGCCCTCAATGGTAAACATAGCCCAATCTTTTCCTTTGGCAGAAGTTCTAAACTGTACATCACTAATCATTCCTGCAAAAGTGACTACTCTTCCTGTTAAAGGTACCAAATTGGCCATTTGTTCTACAGATACATTACAGAAATACTTCATCTCAAACTTGAAGTCATCTAAAGGATGTCCTGAAATATAAATACCTACTACCTCTTTTTCTTTGGCTAGTTTTTCCATTGTTGACCATTCCTCACACATTGGAAGAACAGGTTCTGGTATGGCAACTTCCTCTGTATTTCCGAACAAACTAAATTGAGAAGAGTTCTCATTCTCTTGGCTCTTGGCTCCAAAGCGAATTGCTTTTTCAAAAAAAGCTGGACCATCTGGCACTTCGCAATAAAAGTATTGGGCCCTGTGGCTATCTTCAAAACAATCAAATCCTCCAGCTAAAGCAAGATTCTCGAATGCTTTTTTATTTGCCGCACGCAAGTCAATACGCTTTGCTAGATCAAAAATAGATTTATAATTACCATCTTTTCTGTTCTCTACAATAGTATGTACTGCACCTTGACCTACACCTTTAATGGCTCCCATACCAAATCGAATAGCATAATCCTCATTTACAGTAAACTTATAGAAGGATTCATTCACATCTGGTCCCAAAACATGTAACCCCATTCTTTTACACTCTTCCATAAAAAAGGTTACCTGTTTAATATCATTCATATTATTAGATAATACGGCAGCCATATATTCTGCAGGATAATGTGCTTTTAGATAAGCAGTCTGATAAGCAATCCATGCATAACAAGTAGAGTGAGATTTATTAAAGGCATAAGATGCAAAAGCTTCCCAGTCCTTCCATATTTTCTCTAAAATAACCGTGTCGTGGCCTTTACTAGAAGCCTGAGCTAAAAACCTTGGCTTCATTTTATCCAAGACATCTTTCTGCTTTTTACCCATAGCTTTACGCAAAACATCGGCTTCACCTTTTGTGAAGTCTGCCAATTTTTGAGAAAGTAACATCACCTGTTCTTGATAAACTGTAATACCATAAGTCTCTTGTAAATATTCCTCACAGGCATCTAAATCATAAACAATAGGCTCATTACCATTTTTACGATTAATAAATGAGGGAATATACTCAATTGGCCCAGGTCTATATAGAGCATTCATCGCAATTAAATCCCCAAACACCGTAGGTTTTAAATCACGCATATGTTTTTGCATCCCTGGAGATTCATATTGGAATACTCCAATGGTTTCACCTCTTTGGAATAACTCATAGGTCTTTTTATCATCAATTGGTATTTGATCTGGATCAATTTCAATACCTGTACGATACTTCACTAACTTAATAGTATCTTTAATAAGAGTAAGGGTTTTAAGCCCTAAGAAGTCCATCTTTAATAACCCTGCACTCTCTGCAACAGAGTTATCAAATTGAGTTACATATAAATCAGAATCTTTTGCTAGGGTAACAGGCACGAACTTGGTAATATCGTCTGGTGTAATAATTACTCCACAGGCATGAATCCCAGTATTACGCATAGATCCCTCTAATATCTTTGCTTGTTGAATGGTTTCACTAGCTAAAGAATTATCGTTTGCTAGCTGGATTAACTCCTTTATCTTATCAAAATCTTCTTGGCGTAACACTGCCTTAATAGCTGATTCATCTTCACTTAAAAAACGCTGTAAATTCCACTTCGAAGGCATCATTGCCGGAATTAATTTAGCAATGCGGTCTGCTTCAAAAAGTGGCAAATCTAGTACCCTGGCTGTATCCCTAATAGCACTCTTTGTAGCCATCTTACCATAAGTAATAATCTGAGCTACTTGGCTAGAACCGTATTTATTAATTACATAATCCATTACCTTACTTCTTCCTTCGTCATCAAAGTCAATATCAATATCGGGCATGGATACACGATCAGGATTTAAGAAACGCTCAAAAAGTAAATCGTAAGCAATAGGATCTAGGTTAGTAATACCTAAACAGTATGCTACAGCTGACCCTGCAGCAGAACCACGTCCTGGTCCAACAGAAACTCCCATTTTACGAGCAGCTGCAATAAAATCTTGTACAATTAAAAAATATCCTGGATATCCAGTTCTTTCTATTGTCTCTAGCTCAAAATCTAGTCGCTCTTTAATCTCCTCTGTTATCTCAGTATATCGTCTTTCAGCACCTACGTAAGTAAGGTGTCTTAAATAGTTGTTCTCACCATTTTTTCCTGTCCCATCACCTAAAAGGTCATTGGGATCTTGAAACTCTTCTGGAATATCAAATTTAGGAAGAAGGACATCTCTATGTAAAACAAAGGGTTCTACCTTATCTACAATTTCTTGAATATTATAAATGGCATCAGGCAAATCTTCAAAGAGTTCTTTCATTTCTTGTTCCCCTTTGTAGTAATATTCTTGATTTGGAAGTCCATATCTATATCCTCTACCATGCCCTATAGGGGTAGATTGCTTTTCTCCATCTTTAACACACAATAGAATATCATGGGCATTAGCATCCTTTTTATCTAAATAATAAGCATTATTAGTAGCGATAAGTTTTACATTATTTCTTCTAGCCATAGGTACTAGAATCTGATTTACGCGATTTTCATCTTCTTGATTATGTCGCATAATCTCCATATAAAAATCCTCACCAAATTCCTCTTTCCACCATAGTAGAGCCTCTTCAGCTTGGCGCTCCCCAATATTTAGTATTTTACCTGGTATCTCTCCATATAAGTTTCCACTAAGCACCATAACATCTTGCTTATACTCAGAGATGATTTTTTTATCAATTCTTGGAACGTAATAAAATCCTTCTGTATAGGCTATAGATGCCATTTTGGCTAAATTATGATAGCCGTTTTTATTTTTAGCTAGTAGAACAATTTGGTAACCATTATCTTTCTTTTTCTTATCTAAATGATTCTCACATACAAAGAATTCACACCCAACAATAGGAGTCAACGGCTCAATAGGATCAAGTCCTTCTTCTAAACGAGCAGCATTTGTGCTTGAGAGAGATTTATTATAATCACTCACTGCTTTTACAAATAGAAAAGACCCCATCATATTACCATGATCGGTCATAGCTACAGCAGATAGATTTAATTCAGCTGTTTTATTGACTAATTTCCCTATGCCAATGGTACTTTGTAAAATAGAGAATTGCGTATGTGTATGTAAATGCGCGAATCGTGCCTTTTCAAAACGCTCTCTATCCTCTTGGCTTATTTCAACTTGAACGTTGCCTTGCTTTTTAGCTAACTTCTTAGCAATGTCTAAAGAAGCTTTTTTTAAGTTAATATGCTTTAAACCAATTGGAGTAAAAGGCTGAGGATTAACACGAGCAAACTCCTTAAAATAAGAAGTATCCCTTTGTAGTTGCTCGGCAGTAAATACTCCTTTTCTTAATAATTCTAAAAAACATCTTGTGGTAGCCTCAACGTCAGCAGTTGCATTGTGAGCCTCCCCAAATGCAACTCCAAATAAGTACTGATGAAGTTCCGTCAGAGTAGGTAACTTAAACCTACCTCCCCTTCCCCCTGGAAGTTTAAGTAATTCTGCAGTAGTTTCAGTACAAGTATCTAAAACTGGCATATTTGCCATATTGCTTGGAGTCTGTAAACGATGAAATTCACAGCCCATAATATTTACATCAAAACCTAAATTTTGCCCTACAATAAACTTAGCCTTTGATAGAGCAATATTAAACTTGTCTAAAACTTGTTTTAGCTCTACACCTTGCTCTAGAGCTAAATCAGTAGAGATCCCATGAATTCTCTCAGCATCGTAAGGTATATCATAACCTTCTGGCTTGATAAGGTAATCCTGATGTTCTACTAGATTCCCCATTTCGTCATGCAATTGCCAAGCAATCTGTACACAACGAGGCCAATTATCTGTATCTGTAATTGGAGCAGACCAACTTTTTGGAAGCCCAGTGGTTTCCGTATCAAAAATTAAATACATACCTGATTATAAGAAAATTATGACCAAAACGGCCTTAAATAAGTTAACACAAAGGTATAAAAAAGACACTGTATAAAAAACCAAGGTTTGCTTAAAATAAACTAAACACCGTATATTTTAAAAAAATTAATAGGAATATACACTCCCTATTAAACTGTAATATCTAGCCTTTAAAGAAAAAAAGGCAGGATACAATCTACCTCTTAGTAAATTGTATCCTACCTTTTTAAAAAAATACTTATTTAATAACTAAAAATAACTAATCTATTTCATTTTAGTCAAATCAACTATTCTGCTGCAACCAAAGGCACTTTAAAGAAGTATCCTTTAGTAAACTCTTTCTTCTTAGCTAACTTTTGAAAACGCTCTTTTTGTTTCTCTGTTGCATTTGGACCAAGGCTTGTTGGATCTAAATCTAAATTCACATGAAACTCTCCACTGATTGTCCCAGGTGTTTGTTTAGCAGCGCTATAAATAATTACTCTTCCATAATTATTGGTTCCATCAGAAGAATCAGTAGTATAACGCCCAATAACACTTCGATCAAACTTATCTCTTAGAGTATAAATACCGTAAGCAGCATCATCATTACTTGGCTTTAAATCTTTACTATCAATAAGTCCTGATTCGTTTACCTTCTCACTTACTACAGGGCCCAATATTATAACATTATCTTCCTGTTGATCTACAAAATAAGGAACCCTCATTGTAAATCTAGTAGTATCGGTCTCCCCTCTTAACTGCAGAATTTTTTCATTAGCTAATGTAGCATAGATAAAATCTGGACGCCAATTTTCATACTTGAAAGCGCCTTGATACTCTTCGTTATTGGTTAAAGCCTGTAAACCAGGATCACTAGTTTCCACTTCATTAGCACAAGAGAATATCATAAAACCAATTGCCAATAAACCTAAAATCTTCTTCATACTTACCGATTATAATATATATAACACCAAAAACAAAATTATAGTATTTAAACGATGTAAAAAAAATTAAGTTAATATAATTTTAACGAATTAAAAAAACCTATTTTCCTCCTACATTTCTACAAAAACAACCGCACATACCCACCTCAAGTAGATAAGCACAGGTATTTCAACTCTATTTAATTGTTAAACAAACACTTAAAAGAAAAATATTTTTCCTGTTTTTAAACTTTCTAAAGAAAAAAACCTTTAACTTTGCGTCAAATTTTTAACCAGAGGTCGGGTACCTCTAAATAAATAAATATTATGTCTGTAAAAATTAGATTACAAAGACACGGTAAAAAAGGGAAACCTTTTTACTGGGTAGTAGCTGCTGATGCAAGAGCTAAAAGAGATGGTAAATTCTTAGAAAAAATCGGAACTTACAATCCTAACACTAACCCTGCAACAATTGAATTAGATGTTGATTCAGCTGTTAAATGGTTATTCAATGGTGCTCAACCAACAGATACTGCTAAAACAGTTCTTTCTAACCAAGGAGCTTTATTAAAACACCACTTACAAGGTGGAGTTAACAAAGGAGCTCTTACACAAGACCAAGCTGATGCTAAGTTCACTGCATGGTTAGAAGAAAAAGCTAACAAAGTAAACGCTGCAAAAGAAGGTTTATCTTCTTCTAAAGCTGCTGAAAAAGCTAAAAGATTAGCTGCTGAGAAAGTTGTAAGCGAGAAACGTGCTGCTGCTATTGCTGAGGCAAAAGCTGCTGTTGAAGCTCCTGCTGCTGAAGAAGCTAATGAAGAAACTCAAGCATAATTTTCTAGCGATATGACTAAAAAAGATTGTTTCTATTTAGGCAAAATCGCAAAAAAATTCAGCTTTAAAGGGGAGGTACTGGCCTATTTGGACACGGACGAACCTGAGTTATATCAAAATTTGGAATCAGTTCTCGTTGATTTAGACGGACAACTGGTTCCTTTTTTTATAGAAAGCGCTTTTTTGCATAAAAATGATTTCCTAAGAATTAAGTTTGAGGATTTTACATCCGAAGAACAAGCCGAAAGTATAATAGGTACTGAATTATACCTACCATTAAATATGTTGCCTAAATTAGAAGGTAACAAATTCTACTACCATGAAATTATTGGATTCGAAGTAGAAGATGTTAATCACGGATATATTGGCCTACTTGATCATATTAATGATAGTTCAAGCCAAGCTTTATTTGTTATTGACAAAGATGGTACAGAAATATTAGTTCCTATGATTGATCCGTTTATCGAAAAGATAGATAGAGAAAATAAAAAATTATATCTTAAAACTCCGGAAGGACTATTAGATATCTATTTAGACAACTAAATCTATTATTATATTTATGTTTGAGTTCAAACAATTCCGCGTTAAGCAAGACAAATGCGCCATGAAAGTAGGTACCGATGGTGTTCTTCTTGGTGCTTGGACGCCACTTGTGAATAGCCCTCAGACAATTTTAGATATTGGTGCTGGAACTGGATTGCTTTCTTTAATGATGGCACAACGCAGTGACGCAGAGCAAATCGACGCAGTTGAGATTGATGGATTAGCCCATGAACAAGCTGTAGACAATTTTGAAGATAGCCCATGGGGAGATCGCCTATTTTGCTACCACGCCGATTTAGAGACCTTCGCCAATGAAATGGATATGGAATATGATCTTATTATTTCCAACCCTCCCTTTTATAGTGAAGACTATCTAACTAATGACAAAACAAGGGACAAGGCAAGATTCCAAAGTTCTCTACCTTTCGACTTATTAATTGAAGCAGTAGAGTATTTTTTGTCTCCAACAGGAGTATTTAGTATAATTATACCTTACAAAGAAGAAGATGTAATAATCCGCCTTGCAGCAGAGTTTGACATCTACCCTTTCCAAGTAACTCGAGTAAAAGGCCATAAAGATGCTCCTATTAAGAGAAGTCTTCTAGCGTTTTCTCGTAAAAGAATAGAACAAATCCCTTTAGATGAGTTAATTCTAGAAATAGAAAGACACAACTACACTCCTGAATACAAGGCGATTACAAAAGATTTTTATTTAAATTATTAATTTTTTCATAAAAAATTTGTTTTAAATGAAAATAATTTCTCATATTTGCCATATCCAATTAGGAGAAATAAAAAAGATAAAGATGACACTAAGATTAACAAATATGATGGCAATGATGATGATGCGCAATTCTGCGCAGAGGTCGTTGTATGTATAATCTTAATAGCACACATATTATAACGAAAGCCTCTGCAAACGCAGAGGCTTTTTTTTTTACCTTTTTTAAATAAACTTATATACACAAATAACATGAAACTTTTTACTAACACAAATATGATGGCAATGATGATGATGATGAACATGATGATGTTCCCGCTCCCCTATTGCCATAAGTAATCGAGTTAGTATAGTAAAATATATCCCTCAAGGTTCTTTCGGCAATTTCGAAAGAACCTTTTTTTTTGCCATTTTTTAATATTTTAAATCAACCAAATCATGAGTACACCAAATTTTTCAACACAAGCATTACACGCAGGACATAACCCAGCAAACACAGCAGCAACAAGAGCTGTTCCTATCTACCAAACTTCTTCATACGTTTTTGAAGATTCAGATCACGCTGCAGGTGCTTTTAATCTAACTGTCCCAGCTTATATTTATACCCGATTAAATAATCCAACTAATGATATTTTAGAAAAAAGATTAGCTGCATTAGAAAATGGAATCGGAGCAGTAGTTACCTCTTGTGGAGCATCTGCTATCTCTACTACTCTTTTAACTTTGTTAAAAACAGGTGATCATTTACTTTCCTCATCTAGCTTATATGGAGGAACTTATAACCTTTTAAATATTACTTTACCAAGGTTCGGAATTAATACCACTTTCGTTGATCCAACAGATACCGAAAACTTTAGAAAAAACATCCAAGAAAACACAAAAGCAATCTTTATAGAAAGCTTAGGAAATCCAAAGCTAGACGTACTAGATATTCAAAAAATAGCAAAAATTGCTAAAGAATTTAAAATCCCATTAATAGTAGACAATACAGTTGCCTCTCCTTATCTACTAAAGCCGATTGACTACGGAGCAAATATTGTCATTCACTCTTTAACTAAATATATCTGTGGTAATGGGACATCATTAGGAGGAGCGATTATAGATGCAGGAACATTTGATTGGAGCAGCGGAAAATTCCCTGAGTTCACAACGCCTTCCCCAGGATATCACGGACTTATCTATCATGATGTTTTAAAAAACGCAGCATTTATTGCAAAAATAAGAATAGAAGGTCTTAGAGATTTAGGCGCAGCATTAAGCCCTTTTAATGCCTTCCAAATTCTACAAGGATTAGAAACCCTACCAATTAGAATAACCAAACATAGCCAAAATGCTTTAGAACTAGCACAGTGGTTAGAGGAGCAACCTCAAGTTGCATGGGTAAATTATCCAGGATTAAAATCAAGTAAATATTATGACTTAGCACAAGAATATTTACCAAAGGGACAAAGTGGTGTAGTTACTTTCGGTTTACATAAAGGATATGAAGCAGCCAAGAAAGTAGCCAATCAAACAGAGATTTTTTCTTTAGTAGCTAATATAGGGGATACAAAATCACTAATTATTCACCCAGCTTCCACTACCCACCAACAATTAACAGAGAAAGAACAACAATCCACTGGAGTTACACCAGATTTAATACGCTTATCAGTTGGAATAGAAGAGATAGAAGATCTAAAAAAAGACTTACAAAACGTTTTCAGCCAACTATAAAAATAATTACAAAAACACCTAGCTATGAGTACACAAACGCAAATACTTCAAAACATTCCAATAGACCCTTTAACAGGAGCATTAGCAGTTCCTATCTATCAAACCTCATCTTTTGAACAACAAGCTCCTGGAGTAAACAAGGGTTTTGATTATTCCAGAAGTAACAATCCAACAAGAGAGGTCTTAGAAAACTTAATTGCTTCCTTAGAAAATGGACAACAAGGTTTTGCTTTATCTAGTGGAGTAGCTGCAATAGATACAGTTTTAAAAACACTCTCGGCAAATGACCATATTGTTGCTGTTGAAGATATTTACGGAGGTGCTTATAGATTATTCGAACAGGTATATAAAAAATTTCGTATTGATGTAACTTATGTAGACACTACGGATATTGACCAGGTAAAGCGAGCAATCACAGATAAAACTAAATTAATTTGGTTAGAAACTCCAAGCAACCCTACTTTAAAAGTAACAGATATCCAAAGCATAGCAAAAATTGCAAAACATAAAAATATACTATTATGTGTGGACAATACCTTTGCTACTCCTGTGAGTCAAAAACCTCTAGACTTGGGTGCAGATATTGTAGTACATAGTGCCTCTAAATATATTGCAGGACATTGTGATGTAATAGCTGGACTAGTGGTTACAAAAACAAAAACACTAGGTGAAATCATAAAGTTTCATCAAAATGCAAGTGGAGCAATCCTAGGACCAACGGATAGTTTTCTAACCATAAGAGGAATTGAAACATTAAATTTTCGCTACAAAGTGCATTGTCAAAACGCACAAATAATCGCAGAATTTTTACAAAACAACCCTAAAATAAAAAACATCTATTACCCTGGTTTGCCAGATAATCCTAGCCATAGTATTGCAAGTAAACAACAAAAATACTTTGGAGCAGTAGTTAGTTTTGATTTACACCAAGACACAAGTGAAGAAGCTCTAAAATTTGTAAAATCTTTAAAACTATTTCATTTAGCAGAGAGTTTAGGAGGAATAAAAAGTATGTCATGTTTACCCGATCAAATGTCCCATAAAACCGTTGCCAAAGCAGCTAAACTAAAATCAGGAATAACCCCAAGCTTAATTCGCCTATCCATAGGTCTTGAAGAACCAGAAGACCTTATAAAAGATTTGCAGCAAGCCTTTGAAAAACTATAATATCCCCCATGAAAAATTTACATCAAATCACAATACAAGATACTTATCAAGATCCAAGTTCAAACCATTGTTTAACCTTAAGCTATCAATTATTTGGCCAACCCTTACATAGTGCTCCAATTGTTTTAGTAAATCACGCTCTTACAGGTAATAGCCAAGTTAGTGGAGAACAAGGATGGTGGAAAACTTTAGTAGACTATGATGCTACAATAGATCTGAACCGTTTTACTGTTATTGCTTTTGATGTACCAGGAAATGGATATAATACCCAAGAGAATATTGTTTTTACAAATTATAAAGAATTAACAACCAAAAGAATTGCTCAATATTTCTGGAAAGCCTTAGAGCAATTAGATATCAAAGAACTCTTCGCAATTATAGGGGGTAGTTTAGGAGGAAGTATAGGATGGGAAATGTTTTTCCAACATCCAAAACGAATTAAAAATCTAATTCCAATTGCTACTTCTTATAAATCTTCCGATTGGCTAATTGCCAATACTTTAGTACAAGATAGCATCTTGAATAATTCCAGCAACCCCATACACGATGCAAGAATGCATGCTATGTTACTTTACCGCACCCCAGCATCCTTTGAGCAGAAGTTTAAGAAAGAATACTTGGAAGATCAGCAAAGTTATAAAGTAGAAAGTTGGTTAAATTTTCATGGCCAAAGTTTAACCAAAAGATATCAACTTTCCTCCTATAAGTTAATGAACCATCTATTAAAAACTATAGGAGAAAGCTTAAGCCAACAAAAAATACAGGATATTATAATCAACTCAACCACTAGCATTCACAGTATTGCAGTAGACTCTGATTATATGTTCACCTATGAAGAGCAACAAAAAGCTCACAAAGAATTAACTAATAAAAAAGGAAACTATCATTTTTTACAAATTCAATCTATTCATGGACATGATGCATTTTTGATTGAATACGAACAACTAAATAACCTATTAATTAACATTTTCAAATAAATCAGCACCATGAAAGTTTTAAAATTTGGAGGAAAATCACTAGCATACGGACAAGGTTTCGACAAAGTAATCAACATTATTGAACAGCAAGCTAAAGAAGATAAAATTGCAATTGTAGTATCTGCAATAGGAGACACTACAGACACTTTAGAAAGTATTTTAGAATTAGCTAAAAACCAAGGGGACTATACTATATCTTTTGAAGAATATAAAAATAGACCTTACCACCAAGGAGTAAATATCACTAAAGAAGTACAAACCTTAGAGAAGCTTTTTGAAGGTGTTTCCTTAATCGAGGATTATAGTGCAAAAATAAAAGATCAAGTTTTAGCACAAGGAGAATTAATCTCGAGTAAAATATTAACTGCAAAATTAATAGAAAAAGGACTTAATGCTCTTTCATTAGATAGTAGAGAGTTTTTCATCACAGATAATACTTTTGGAAGTGCACAAGCAAACCAAGAGATTTCAAAACAAAAAACACTCCAACTATTCAACAGTCTTGAAAAAGATACCATTGCAGTAGTTACAGGATTTATTGCTGCAAATACTAAAGGAGAAACAGTAACTCTAGGTAGAAATGGAAGTAATTATTCAGCTTCATTATTAGCTAATTTTTTACAAGCGAAAGAATTACAGAATTATACGCATGTAGATGGAATATATACAGCCAACCCTGACTGGGTTAAGAATGCACAAAAAATTGAAGAATTACATTTTGATGAAGCAAATGAGTTAGCAAATTTTGGAGCATCTATTTTACATGCTAAAACTATTTTACCACTTTTAGAAAACAATATTCCTTTGAGAATTCTAAATACGTTGAATCCACAAAATAAAGGAACATTGATTTCTGCTAAACCAAGTCTAAAAGGCATAAAATCTCTTTCCTTACAATCCGATAGTTCATTAATCCAATTTGAGGGCAGAGGATTATTAGGAATCGTTGGAATTGATGCAAGAGTATTTACAGCATTAGCAAACCAAAATATAAGTATAGGAGTTATATCCCAAGGTTCTTCAGAGAGAGGTTTAGGGTTTACAGTTCCCACCAAAGATGCCGATAAAGCGTTACAGGCATTAAGAGATGAATTTACAAATGACTTATATAACAATGATGTAAATAGTATCAAAGTAAGAAAAGACATTGCAATTATTTCCATCGTAGGACAAGACTTAAGCACTTTTGATAAACCATATGCAGCACTAGTAAAAAACAAAATTGTACCTATCTTATTTAATAACACAGTAACTGGTAAAAATGTTTCTTTAGTAGTGAACCAACAAGATGCTAAAAAAGCACTAAATGTTATTCATGGTCAGATCTTCGGTATCGCAAAAAAAATAAATATTGCCATCTTCGGGCATGGGCTAGTTGGAGGAACATTAATTGACCAAATTCTACATTCCAAAGCATCTATTGCAGAGAAGAAAAATATTGAATTAAACATTTTTGCCATCGGAAATTCTAAAAAGATTGTATTAAATGACCAAGGCATTACCTCAACTTGGAAACAGGAAATACAACAAAAAAGTATAAAATATTCCATTGAAGATGTTATCGAATTTGCCAAGCAAAATCACTTAGAAAATCTAATAGCAATTGATAACACAGCAAGTTCTTGCTTTATTGAAAATTATATTCCACTTGTAAATAATGGATTTGACCTTATTTCTTCTAATAAAATAGGTAATACAATTAGCTATGATTTCTATAAAGAATTAAGACAAACCCTAAAAAACAATCATAAAGAATATCTTTATGAGACTAATGTAGGTGCAGGATTACCTTTGATAGATACTATTAAGTTACTTCACCTTTCTGGAGAAAATATCACAAAAATTAAAGGGGTATTTTCTGGAAGTTTGAGTTATATCTTCAATAACTTCTCTGTATCGGATCAGCCCTTTAGCCAAATCCTAAAACAAGCAATTGACAAAGGATTTACTGAACCAGATCCAAGAGAAGATCTATGCGGAAATGACGTTGGAAGAAAGCTTTTAATCTTAGCAAGAGAATTGGACCTACAAAATGAATTTGAAGAAATAAATATTCAAAACCTCATCCCTGAAGAATTTCAAAATATTGATACAAAACAATTTTTAGAAAACTTAGAGAAATTAGATCCTTACTTCGATAAGATTAAAGCTAATTTAAAACCAGATACAGTCTTGCGTTATGTAGGAGAGTTATCAGGAGATTTACAAACAGAAAAAGGAATCTTAGAAACAAAACTAATAGAAGTTCCTACTAATTCAGCCTTAGGACAATTAAAGGGATCGGATAGTATTTTTGAGATATACACTCAAAGTTATGGAGAAAATCCAATCATTATCCAAGGCGCTGGAGCAGGTGCTTCTGTAACTGCAAGAGGAGTATTTGGAGATATATTACGATTAGCAGATAAATAAAAATACCACCAAAAAACTATATTATGGCCCAAGAATTACATAAACAAGAACTAGGATTTGAAACAAATGCGATAAGAACACAAACTCCTAGAACACAAAACAATGAACATTCTGTTCCTTTATACTTAACCTCTAGCTTTGTCTTTGACACAGCAGAAGATATGAGAGCTGTGTTTGCTGAAGAAGTTCAAAAGTATTCTTATTCAAGATATACAAATCCTAATCAAAGTGAACTGGTAGATAAAATAGTTCAAATGGAAAAAGGCGAATCGGGATTTGCTTTTGCCACTGGGATGGCTGGAGTTTACTGCAGTTTATTTCCTTTACTATCTCCAGGTGATCACATTGTTTCTTGCTCAAATATATTTGGTTCAACCCTATCTTTATTTAATAACACATTCCCTCAATGGGGAGTTGAAACTTCTTACTTTGATATCCATTCAACGGATAAAATAAAAAGTTTGATCACCCCAAATACAAAGATATTGTATGCAGAGAGTCCTACTAATCCAGGGGTTGATATCTTGGATTTAGAAGTATTAGGAAAAATAGCAAAAGAGCATAATTTACTTTTTATAGTAGATAACACTTTTGCAACACCATACCTGCAAAATCCAATAAACTTCGGAGCTAATATAGTTATTCACTCTACTACAAAGTTAATCGATGGACAAGGAAGAGTTTGTGGAGGAGTAGTTGTTGGAGATAAAGACTTAATACATAAAATTTATCTTTTCGCTCGTACTATAGGAACTGCCCTATCCCCTTTTAACGCTTGGGTTCTTTCAAAAAGCTTAGAAACTTTAGCAGTTAGAGTAGATAGACATTGCCAAAATGCCCTGCAAATAGCAGAGTTTTTGGAAAATCATCCAAAAATAGAATTTATTAAATACCCTTTCCTGCCGAGCCATCCTCAGTATGAAATTGCAAAAAAGCAAATGAAACAAGGAGGAAATATTGTAGCCATTGGAATAAAAGGAGGTTTACAAGGAGGTAGAGCTTTTTTAGATGCTTTACAAATATGTAGTAGATCTGCTAACCTTGGAGATAGTAGAACAATTGTAACTCATCCAGCATCCACAACACATGCTAAAGTATCTCCAGAAGATAGATTAGCTGCAGGAATAACAGATAATTTAATTCGACTATCTGTTGGATTGGAAAACGCTCAAGATATTATCAACGACCTTAAACAAGCATTAGATGCTAGCTAAAAAGTACTATTAAAAAAGAACATTTAACAACTTAACCAAAATCAAGCCATGTCAACATTAAAAAATAAAACTGATATTAGAAGCCTATTAGAACAAAGAACCCTTGTATTAGATGGAGCAATGGGAACAATGTTACAAGCTTATAAATTTTCAGAAGAAGACTTTAGAGGGGAGCGTTTTGCTGATTTCGCCCATTCTTTAAAAGGAAATAATGATTTACTGTCCTTGACTCAACCTAAAGCTGTTCAAAACGTTCATAGAGAATACCTATTAGCTGGAGCCGATATTATTTGTACAAATACTTTCTGTAGTACCACCATTGCAATGGCGGACTATCACTTAGAAGATTACGTATATGAACTAAATTACCAATCCGCTATTCTTGCTAGACAAGTTGCGGATGAAATCCAACAAACTACACCAGATAAGCCACGTTTTGTTGCTGGTGCTATTGGACCAACAAATAAGACAGCTAGTTTATCTCCTGATGTAAATAACCCTGGATATAGAGCAATCACTTTTGAAGCGCTAAGAACAGCATATAAGCAACAGGCAGAAGCTTTACTCGATGGTGGATGTGATATAATATTAGTTGAAACTATCTTCGATACTTTAAATGCAAAAGCAGCTTTGTTTGCCTTAGATCAAATTCAAGAGGAAAGACAAATTGAAATTCCAATTATGATCTCTGGAACTATTACAGATGCTTCAGGAAGAACTTTGTCGGGGCAAACAGTAGAGGCTTTCCTTATTTCTATTTCCCATATTCCTTTATTGAGTATTGGATTTAACTGTGCATTAGGCGCTGAACAATTGGAACCTTACGTTCAACAATTGTCTAAATACACCAATGTTAGTATCTCTGCCCATCCTAATGCTGGATTACCAAACGCATTTGGAGAATATGACCAGAGTCCGTCAGAAATGAAAGAGTTAATCGATAGTTTTTTAAAGCAAAATCTAGTTCAAATTATTGGTGGATGTTGTGGTACCACACCCGAACATATTAAATTATTAAGTCAAGGTGTTGCCCAGCATGCTAAAGCAAGAGAAGAGTTTCCAAAAGCACAGCCATCTCCAGTATTAGCTTTATCAGGTTTAGAGCCTCTTTATGTAAGTAAGTTAACCAACTTTGTAAATATTGGAGAGCGTACAAACGTTACAGGTTCTAGAAAATTCCTACGCTTAATCAAAGAAGAAAAGTTTGATGAGGCTTTAGCAGTAGCTTTAGATCAAGTGCAAAATGGAGCACAAATCATCGATATTAACATGGATGAAGGCTTATTAGATGGAGTAGAATGCATGGTGAAATTCTTGAACCTAATCGCTTCTGAACCAGATATTTGTAGAGTACCAATAATGATTGATAGCTCGAAATGGGAAATTATTGAAGCAGGTCTTCGTGTAATTCAAGGTAAAGGAGTAGTTAACTCCATTAGCTTAAAAGAAGGAGAAGAGCTTTTTATCGAACATGCAAAATTAATCAAACGTTATGGTGCAGCAACAGTTGTGATGGCTTTTGATGAAAAAGGCCAAGCTGACTCCTTAGCTAGAAGAATAGAGATTTGTGAAAGATCCTATAATATATTAGTTAACAAGGTAGGCTTTGCACCACAAGATATTATCTTCGACCCCAATATTTTCCCAGTAGCCACAGGAATGGAAGAGCATAACAATAATGCCCTTGATTTCTTTTTAGCTACCAAGTGGATTAGAGAGAACTTACCTTATGCAAATGTAAGTGGAGGGGTTAGTAATGTTTCTTTCTCTTTTAGAGGTAATAATACTGTTAGAGAGGCGATGCATGCAGCTTTCCTGTATCATGCCATAAATCATGGAATGAATATGGGAATTGTAAATCCGGAATTACTTGAAGTATATGACCAAGTAGATCCAGAATTACTAGAGTTTGTAGAAGATGTATTATTAAATAGAAGAGAAGACGCAACAGAAAGATTATTAGACTATGCAGAAAGTATAAAAAATGTTGGTCAAACAAAAGAAACCCAAGAAAAAACACAGCAATGGAGAAATGGGGATATACAAGAAAGACTTACTCATGCTTTAGTAAAAGGAGTTGATGCCTATATCTATGAAGATGTGGAACAAGCCCGTTTAAGTGTTAGCCAACCGATTGAAGTAATCGAAGGTTACTTAATGAATGGAATGAATGTAGTTGGTGACCTATTTGGTTCAGGTAAAATGTTTCTTCCTCAAGTGGTTAAGTCTGCAAGAGTAATGAAAAAAGCTGTTGCTTACTTACTTCCATATATTGAAGAGAGTAAAAGATTGAATCAAATCATAGGTTCCCAAAATGCTGGTAAAATTTTAATGGCAACTGTTAGAGGAGATGTACATGATATAGGAAAAAACATTGTTGCTGTAGTTTTAGCTTGTAATAATTATGAAATAATTGATCTTGGAGTAATGGTTTCTCCTGAGAAGATTATAGAAACGGCTATAAAAGAAAAAGTGGACATCATTGGTTTAAGTGGATTAATTACTCCTTCTCTTGATGAAATGGTTCATTTAGCTAAAGAACTACAAAAAATAGATTGCGAAATTCCAGTAATGATTGGTGGAGCAACTACCTCTAGAGTACATACGGCAGTTAAAATTGCTCCTGAATATAATCACACTGTTGTTCATGTTCATGATGCATCAAGATCAGTTACAATTGCAAATAAACTATTACAAAAAGAAATTAATCAAGAATATAAACAAGAATTAAAACAAGAATATGACCAATTAAGAAGTGATTACTTAGGTCGTGCAAGAGACAAAACATATATAACTTTAGAGCAAGCAAGAGCCAATAAGTTTAAAATCGATTGGGAAAACACTCCAATTGCAAAACCAAATTTCATAGGTACTAAGACTATTAGTTGTGAATTATATGAACTATTACCTTATATAGACTGGTCTCCATTTTTTAGATCATGGCAATTATTCGGAAAGTTCCCTCAAATATTGACAGACCCAGTAGTAGGTGCAACCGCTACACAAGTATATGACGAAGCTCTATTGATGTTAGATAAAATAATCCAGGAAAAATGGTTTGAAGCAAGAGGAGTTGTAGGAATCTTTCCAGCAAATCAAGTAAATGACGACGACATCCAACTTTATGACGAGCAAGGAAAGGACTTAGATACATTATTAACCCTACGCCAACAATCTTTGAAAAACGTAAAAGCTCCAAATATTGCACTAGCAGATTTTATAGCTCCGAAAGAAACAAATATTCAAGATTATATAGGCTTATTTGCAGTTACAACTGGATTTGGAGTAGAAGAAAAAGCAAAAATATTCGAACAAGATCTAGATGATTATAATGCCATAATGGTTAAAGCATTAGCCGATAGACTTGCTGAGGCTTTCGCAGAATATTTACACTGGCAAGTAAGAACACAATTATGGGGTTATGATAACCAAGAGCAGTTAAGCAATGAAGAATTAATTAAAGAACAATATACAGGAATTAGACCTGCACCTGGATATCCGGCTTGTCCAGATCACCTAGAAAAAGGAACTATTTGGGATGTATTAGAGGTAGAAGAAAGAATTGGCCTAAAACTAACGGAGAGTTATGCAATGTTCCCTACAGCTGCTGTATCAGGATATTATTTCGCCAATGAAAAAAGCCGCTACTTTGGTTTAGGTAAAATTGATCAAGATCAATTAGAAGATTATGCCTTAAGACGCAATATCTCAATCGAAGAAGCAACAAGATGGCTATCGCCAAACCTAGCCCATACAAACATTAAGCAACCAACAAATTAAGACAATGAAAGTTACAGAACATATAGAAAAAGCAAAAGGTAAAACACAGTTTTCCTTCGAAATATTACCTCCTCTAAAAGGTCAAAACATTCAAAGCATTTTTGATACTATCACCCCATTAATGGAATTTGAGCCTCCATTTATTGATGTTACTTACCATAGAGAAGAGTATGAATACAAAGAAGCATCTAATGGTTTATGGGAAAAAAGAATTGTTAGAAAGCGACCTGGTACAGTTGGTATATGCTCAGCTATTCAAAGTAAGTTCAAAGTAGATGCTATTCCTCATATCCTTTGTGGAGGGTTTACAAAAGAAGAAACAGAAAATTTCTTAATTGATTTAGACTTTCTTGGAATTGATAATGTAGTGGCTTTACGTGGTGATGCGGTTAAAAACCAAACCTATTTTAAAGCAGAGCCAAATGGAAATCAATATGCTTCAGATCTGGTTTTACAAATTGAAAATCTGAACAAGGGTATTTATTTAGATGCAGAATTAGAAAATACAAGTAGAACTAGCTTCTGTATAGGTGTAGCTGGCTATCCTGAAAAGCATATGGAAGCACCAAATTTTGATACAGATTTAAAATATCTAAAACAGAAGATAGACAATGGAGCAGAGTATATTATTACGCAAATGTTTTTTGACAATAATAAATTCTTCGAATTTGTAGAAAAGTGTAGATCAATAGGTATAACCGTACCAATCTTACCAGGGCTAAAACCCTTGGCTACAAAATCTCAACTCAACCTATTACCTCAGCGTTTTAAAGTAGATTTACCAGATGACCTTGTAGCTGAAGTACTCCAAGCTAAAGACAATGCCCAAGTGAAAGAAATCGGTATACAGTGGTGTATTGAACAAAGTAAAGAGCTAATTCAAGCTGGAATTCCTATCCTACACTACTACTCTATGGGACGTTCTGAGAATATTTCTCGAATTATAAAAGGCGCCGTATAATAAATTATTTTTCATTACGCTTGACTTATTTTATTTTAAGTCAAGCGTTTTGTTTTATACTTGATTTGAGGCTAACTTATCTATTTGTTGGGAGTAAAATATTAAGTATTTTTGTTGTACCAACAACCTATAAATTACTTTAATATTATGAGTAATGATTTATTTCAAAGTCCAGATTATTATCATCTAGATGATTTATTAACGCAAGAGCATAAAATCATCCGAGATACAGTTCGAGCTTGGGTAAAACAACAACTGTCTCCAATAATTGATAAGTATGCCCAAGAGGCTATTTTCCCAACAGCTTTAATTCCAGGACTAGCAGAAATTGGAGCTTTTAGCTCTTATTTACCTGTTGAATATGGAGGTCATGGTCTAGATCATATATCCTATGGCCTGATCATGCAAGAAATTGAACGTGGTGACTCTGGTATTCGTTCTACTTGTTCTGTTCAAACTTCTTTAGTGATGAACCCAATCAATGAATTTGGTACCAAGGAGCAAAAGCAAAAGTACTTACCTAAATTAGCTACTGGCCAGTGGATAGGTTGTTTCGGACTTACTGAACCCAACCATGGCTCTGACCCTTCTTCTATGTTAACTAACTTCACCGAAAAAGAAGATCACTATTTACTAAATGGAAGTAAAATGTGGATTTCTAATGCTCCTATTGCAGATATTGCTATTGTATGGGCTAAAAATGAAAAAGGTAGAATACATGGGTTAATTGTAGAGACAAATTTACCTGGTGTATCTACCCCAGAAACTACAGATAAATGGTCCTTACGAGCTTCCTGTACAGGGGAATTAATCTTTGATAATGTGAAAGTTCCAAAAGAAAACTTATTAGTAGGTAAGAGTGGATTAGGTGCTCCTTTACAATGCTTGGACTCTGCTAGATATGGTATTGCCTGGGGAGCTATTGGTGCAGCTATGGATTGCTATGACACTGCATTAAGGTATGCCAAAGAGAGAATCCAGTTTGATAAACCTATCGCAGCTACACAACTACAACAAAGAAAATTGGCTTTAATGATAACTGAAATAACCAAGGCACAATTACTAACTTGGAGATTAGGTGTTCTTAAAAATGAAAACAGAGCTACCTCTGCACAAATATCCATGGCTAAGCGTAATAATGTAGAAATGGCATTAAATATAGCTAGAGAAGCAAGACAAATACTTGGTGCAATGGGGATCAGTGGACATTATCCAATTATGCGACACATGATGAATCTTGAATCTGTGATTACCTATGAAGGAACCCATGACATTCACTTACTCATAACAGGATTAGACATAACAGGTCATAGTGCCTTCAAATAAAATTTTATGTACATAGAACAAGTAAACACCGCTATTGAAAAGCAAAGAGAAATCTTATTAAACCATCCTCTATACAGTAAAATAAAAACCCCAAAAGATCTACAAGTCTTTATGGAAAACCACGTATTTGCTGTTTGGGATTTTATGTCTTTACTTAAAGCATTACAAATTAAGCTTACCTGTGTTTCTATCCCTTGGCAAGCAAGCGAATTTCCGCAAACAAGATATCTAATTAACGAAATCGTTCTAGCAGAAGAATCGGATATTGGCTTTGATGGAAGTAGGCTAAGCCATTTTGAAATGTATACAAAAGCAATGAAAGCTTTAAAGGCAGACACAGTAAAAATAAATAACTTACTAAGTAAATTAAGCACAGGAACTGATTTAAAGGTAGCTATAGATAGTAGTAATTTACCCTTAGCGGTAAAGGATTTTCTAAACTTTACCTTCACCACAATAGAAAGAGGAGAAGCACATGAGATCGCGGCTACATTTACCTTTGGTAGAGAAGATTTAATTCCAGGCATGTTTACAAGTATTTTAAAAGAATTACAGATTAATTTTCCAAACGCTGATTTAAACGAACTGATCTATTATTTTGAACGACATATAGAATTAGATGCAGATGAACATGGCCCAATGGCATTACAAATGGTAAGTGAGCTTTGCGCAGACGATCCTAAAAAATGGGAACAAGTTATAGCAGCGTCGCAAAACGCGCTAGATAAAAGAATTGCACTTTGGGATAGCATTGAAAAACAAATAAATTAACATCTGTTTACTATACCTCCATATAAAAAAGACGTATTTTTGTATTATCTTAAATAAGAAAATAAAAGTTATGACAAATTTAAAAGGACAAAACGCTATTATTACAGGTGGCGGTAGAGGCTTAGGAAAGGCAATGGCTTTAGCTTTTGCTCAACAAGGAATAAATGTAGCTATAACTGGAAGAAATATTCAAACCCTTGAAAGCACTGTAAAAGAATTAGAATCTTTTGGTGTAAAAGCTTTTTATGCAAGTTTTGATGTAAAAGATCAACAAGCTGTTAAACAAAACATTTCTCTTCTTATAGAACAATTAGGAGGTATTGATATTCTTGTTAATAATGCGGGAATAGCAGCATTTGGTTCATTTACGGATATGCCAGCAGATCAGTGGGAAGACATCCTTTTAACTAATGTAATGGGAGTATATAATGTTACTAAAGAAGTATTACCTCATTTAATTGAAAAAAATCAAGGAGACATATTTAATGTTGCATCAACGGCAGGATTAAACGGTAATGCGACTACTTCAGCCTATTCAGCATCTAAATTCGCTGTTATCGGTATGTCAGAATCTTTAATGAAAGAAGTTAGAAAAAACAATATTAGAGTTTGTACTCTAACACCAAGTACAATTGCTTCTGATATGTCTATTGAATTAGGCTTAACAGATGGTAACCCAGAGCATATTCTTCAACCAGAAGACTTTGCTGAGGTAGTAGTTGCTACATTAAAACTTCCAAGAAGAGCAATGTTGAAAACTGCTTCTTTATGGACTACAAACCCACAGTAATAAAATTCTTACATAATCTAAAAGGGGGCTGTCTCACAATAGAAGACAGCCCATTTTTTTTGCATAAAATTTAGATTTTGCTCGTATATATATAGCTAACTATCCTTTTTAACGTATTTTTTCAACAAAACGCCTCTTAAAATCATTTATTTTTCATAAATTTGATTGAAAATCAATAAATAAAATCGTTATGAAAAAGTTAGTATTATCTCTTGCTGTTTGTGGATTATTATTTTTTACAGTTGCTTGTAAAGATTCAGTCGCAAAAGAAGAAAAAGTAGAGCAAAAAGATGAAGCTCAATTAAGTGAAGACAAAACAGCTCAAGCTGAAGCTGGTGTAAAATTAGAAGAAGCTAAAAAAGCGTTACAAGAGGCAGTTAAGTCAGGAAATGAGGCTGCACAGAAAACGGCACAAGAAGCTTTAGATAAAGCTCAAAAAGTTTGGGACGAACAAAGTCAAAAAGTAAAAGAGCAAGCGAGCAAAGTTGCTGAAGACATTAAAGAAGTAGCTAAGGATAAAGCTGAGGAAGCTAAACACCAAACAGAGGAAGCTACTAAAGCATTAAAAGAGAAGGCTAATGAAACAGCTGATAACTTAAAAGACAAAGCTAATGAAACAGCTGATAACTTAAACGATGCTAAAGAAGACGCTAAAAAAGGATTGAAAAATGCTGTTCAAGACTTAAACAAATAATAGAAAGGGAGTCTTAAGGCTCCCTTTTTTACTTTAAACTTCTTTGTTTATTTAAATTTTCGTAATTTAATAAAGATTAAGAATTTACTTCAAAGGTGGTTTTTCTATTACTTTTTTAAATTACAATATAAAATATATCAATAATAAAAACTACTTTCCTTTCTAAAGGATAACTACTTTTACATTAATAAAAAACATATTATGAAATTAAATATCGGATTATCCCAAGACATACGTAAGACTACTGTAGAAACTTTATCTAAATTAGTTGCTGATGAATTCGTATTATTTACAAAAACTAGATCAGCGCACTATAATATAGAAGGCATAGATTTTCACGCAATGCATGTCTTCTTTGAAGAACAATATACTCAAATTGAAGAAAATGTAGATGCAATTGCTGAACGTATCCGTCAACTTGGATTCTACGCTCCATCTTCTTTAAAACAATACATTGAGCTAACTCAATTAAAAGAAGTTACAAATACAAGTGATAATAAATCAAGCTTTTGGATTAAAGAACTTTTAAATGATCATGAAACTATTATTAATTTCTTACGTGATAACATTGAGACTATTAATGATGTAAATGATATTGGGACAGCTGATTTTTTAACCGCACTTCTAGAATCACATGAGAAACAAGCTTGGATGCTTAGAGCTCATATAGCTTAATCAACATTATATTGGGTTTGTCTTTTTAGGCAAACCTTTTTTTACACTTTTAATTTTTCGAATTGTCAAAATATAAGTCCCTATGAGAAAAATACTTATGCTTGCTGGTTTGGTTTTAATTGCTTGGGCATGTGAAACAAACAAAACCCAAGAGGATGAAACTTTAGAATTTCAAAAAGAATTAAATCAGGAGTTCTCCAATGCAAAGACCTCACCTTTACCAAAAGATGCTTTAAAAAACTTTAAGTCTTTAGATTTTTTCCCTGTAGATAAAGATTTTATTATAGAAGGTCAGATAAAAGCGACCCCAGAGGAAAAGCCCTTTGAAATGTTAACTACCACAAATAGAAGACCATTTTATAGAAAATATGGAGAAATAACTTTTCAATACCAAGGGAAAAACTATGTATTAGATGTATTTCAAGATTTGGCTCTAATCCAAGACCAGCAATATGCTAATTATTTATTCTTGCCATTTACTGATTTAACCTCAGGAGTTACTTCTTACGGTGGCGGTAGGTATTTGAACTTAACTATACCTCAAGAAAATAATATCATCTTGAACTTTAATAAAGCATATAATCCCTATTGTGTATATAATCCAAAGTACTCTTGTCCAATTCCACCAGAGCAGAACTTTTTAAATTTTGAAGTTAATGCCGGAGTTAAAGATTATTCCTACTAATAGGATTAAAATAAAAAAGGATGCAATTTTGCATCCTTTTCTATTTTTAAGATAATTTGGTTTATTTCTTTAAAGAAGTTACTCCCATGTTATATAATGTAAAAGCCTGTAGATCTACATTCTCTTGGATTGTTTGTTTAACTGATTTACCTGCACCATGCCCTGCATTTGTTTCGATACGGATTAACACTGGGTTTTTACCAGTATTATGCTCTTGAAGAGCTGCAGCGAACTTGAAGCTATGAGCTGGAACAACTCTATCATCATGATCACCTGTAGTAACCATAGTCGCTGGGTAATCTACTGATTTTACGTTATGTAATGGTGAATATCCTAATAAATATTCAAACATTTCTTTACTGTCTTCTGAAGTACCATAGTCATATGCCCAACCAGCTCCTGCTGTAAAAGTGTGGTAACGTAACATATCTAAAACTCCAACTGCTGGTAAAGCAACTTTCATTAAGTCTGGTCTTTGAGTCATAGTAGCACCTACTAATAATCCTCCATTAGAACCACCTTTAATAGCTAAGAAATCAGAAGAAGTATAATTTTGAGCAATTAGATACTCTCCTGCAGCAATAAAGTCATCAAAAACATTTTGTTTTTGTAACTGTGTACCTGCAACGTGCCATTTCTTTCCATACTCTCCTCCACCTCTAAGGTTTGGAACAGCATAAACTCCACCATTTTCTAACCAGATTGCATTTGCAATGTTAAAAGAAGGAGTTAAGCTAATATTGAATCCTCCATAAGCATAAAGCATAGTTGGGTTCTTACCGTTTAATTCTATTCCTTTCTTATAAGTAATAATCATTGGTACCTTAGTTCCATCTTTAGAAGTATAGAATACTTGTTTTGACTCATATAAAGAAGGATCGAAGTTTACTTTTGGTTGATCATACACACTAGAATCTCCATTTTTAGCATTGTATGCGTAAATTGTTCCAGGAGTAATGTAATTTGTAAAAGAATAGTAAAGAGTTTCTTGATCTTTTTTACCACCAAAACCACTAGCTGTTCCTAATCCAGGTAACTCAATATCTCTTACTAATTGACCATGATAGTCATATTGTTTAACAGCTGTAACTGCATCTTGTAAATAAGAGGCAAAAATATAACCTGCACCTTTAGACGCTTTTAATACATTTTCTGTTTCTTTAATAAAGTCTTTCCAGTTAGATTGTTGTGGAGCAGAAGCTTCAACAGTCACAACTTTAGAATTAGGAGCGTTAAAGTCTGTTACAATAAATAACTTACCATCACGGCTATCTAATACCCCATTATGGCTATCAAAGTTATCTACTAAAGTAACGATTGGACTGTTAGCTATACGTAAATCCTTAACATAAAGCTCATTTCCATAAGTTGAATTTGCAGCAGTAATAACTAAGAATTGGTTATCTCCTGTTACACTTCCACCTACATAACGTCTCTTCTTATCGTTACCAAAGATTAATTCATCTTGACTTTGCTTGGTATCAAGTTTATGGTAATATAATTTATGTTGATCTGTTTTTGCAGATAATTCACTTCCTTCTGGTTTATCATAACTAGAATAATAGAACCCATCATTTCTAAGCCAAGACACTCCACTAAACTTCACATCCACTAAAGTATCTCCAATGCGCTCTTTTGTATTTGTATCAATTACGATAACTTTTCTCCAGTCACTTCCTCCTTCTGAAATAGCATAAGCCAACTTACTACCATCTTCAGAAAAGTCAAGGCCTCCTAATGATGTAGTACCATCTTTAGAGAAATTATTTGGATCTAGAAAAACTTCTTGGTTACCATCTTTATCTTTTCTATATAAAATAGATTGATTTTGTAATCCATCATTTTTGAAAAAATATGTATAAGCCCCTTCTTGGAATGGTGCTCCTATTTTCTCGTAATTCCAAGCTTTTTCCATTTGTTGCTTTAAATCGTCACGGAAAGGAATCTTAGATAGATAATCGAAAGTTAACTTGTTTTCAGCTTTAACCCAAGCTTCAGTATCAGAAGAACGGTCATCCTCTAACCAACGGTAAGGATCCTTAATATCCTTCCCAAAATAGTTATCAACCACTTCTCCCTTTTTAGTTTCAGGATAAGTAATTTGGCTATGTTCTGCATCGTGTTTCTTATCGTTACAAGACATTACAACAGCAGCTACCAAAAGTGTCATTAATGATTTTTTCATTTTTTTAGGGTAATTAATAGTTTGAAAAACAAATATAATTAAATATATAATGAATCATAACTATACTCTTTAATAAAACTAAAGTAAAGCACTAAAATTTACTTAATTATAACAAAAATCAATTATTGCTATTCTGTTTTTTTAACAATTTCAAAATTAGTAGATCCTATACTTTGATTCCCCATTAAATCTAAAACTTTCACTACAAGCTTATAATTCCCAGGTTCAGAATTTTCCGGAATAAGTATCTGATTATTCTCTACTTCAAATTCTTTAAAACCATATACTTCTTTAAAAGTCCTATTGTAAAAAAACTCAATTTCCTCATGATCCTCTCCCTCTTCGTGATCGTGGTCGTGATCGTGGTCGTGATCGTGGTCGTGGTCATGGTGAGCAGGGACAATATCAATATTATAACTTCCTAAAGCTTGGTTATCTCCTAAAGTCATTTTTATATAAAGGTTTTGACCTTTAATCCATTCTGAATCCATAACGGGGGTTATGATTTGTATAAATGGAGGCTGAGTATCCACATCATCAGATGCATTCAGGCAAGAGGTACAAGTAAGTAAAATCCAACTTATACCTAGAAAAAATTTTATAATAGTTCTCATTAATTTTATTTTAAAAAGGAATACTTACATTAACTTGGATAGATCTACCTGGTTGTGGTATATCTAGAGTTCTATAAAAGCTAGTATGACTAAGATTTTTACGATTCAATAAATTACTTATTGAAACACTAGTATTAAAAACTAATTGGCCAAGTGTAATCTTACTATTAACTCCTGTAGTTAAATTTAATGCACTTGGAGTAGGAAGCTCTGCTTGTGCGATTCTATTTTGTCGCGCAAACCACTTGGCATTAAAAAACAAGCTATTATTTTTAAAACTATGTAGGTCCTTTAAACTATATTCAACTTGAGTGAAGTTATTTAAAGGGATTGAAAATGCTAAGGGATAGTTTGTCTTTTTATCTTTAGTTATTTGTTGGGTATAATTGTATTCGAGAATATTTGTAAGGCGGATATTTTTGAACAAATTGATTTCTAACTCTAATTCAAAGCCACTTAATATTGCTTTAGTCTGAGAGTATTGATAGATCTGACCACTATCAGGAACCACTGAAAATTCCCCACTGGGTCTTAGATAAATATAGTTAGTAAAATAATACAAAAACGGACTAAAGCCAATTGCAAACTTTTGCCTTTCTACTTTAACATTCATATCTACTACAAATCCTCTTTCGGGATCAAGGTCTAAACTCCCTTTTTCAAAGCGATAAGCCCCATGATGTACCCCATTGGAACTTAACTCCATTGGCGTTGGGAATCTAAAGGTACTTCCTAGAGTCATTGCTAATACAGTACTTTGTGTCCACTTATAATTTAGACCTAACATGGCATTGAAGCTACTATAGGTCTTACTAAAGTCTTGGGAACGCTGGCCATATTGTAGGGCGGTTTGCTCATTATAGCCTTGTTGTAATAAATAATCATACAGACTTTGATCAAAAAATGAATCCGTATCTATAGAAGCAATATCAAATCGAACTCCTCCTTCAAGGGTAACTTTTGAGTTTAAATAATAGGAATAAGTAGCAAATAGTCCGATATTATCTTTTCTGTATTTAGGTAAAAGGAAACCATATCCATCAATTGTATTGTCTTGATATAAATAAGAAGCTCCTAACTTTACTTGGTGATTTTCAGCAGAGATATTCTCTACTACAATAGAGGTTTCTACTGTGCTTAAATTAAATTCCACTTCTAAATTTGGATCTGATTTTGAATCTAGTTGTCCCCCACTATGACTATGAAACTCATTCTTTTCTTGTCGTAAATTATTTTGGAAAGACCCCATTACTTTCAGAGTAGTATTATCCGATAAGAAATAACGCCAATTGTTAACTACTTTGAAGTGATTAACACTTTGATTGGGCATAGCAATATATCGTGCCCCTTTTCCAGACTTATCTAAATCCATTTCATCCATAGCATGTGAGCCAGGAAAAAAGCCACTTTTCTCATAAAAGTTACTCACTGTCAAGATATTTTCCCACTTTTCTTCTACATAGCCTATTTGTCCTGATAATGCTAAATTGCGTCCTGCTGAATTAACAACTCTGTTATTCTTAAGGGGTATCTTGGTATCCAAATAAAGGATCTGCTTAGTTGGCACCTTATAATCCGCGTAGTCAAAAGCACTCACATTAAATTTAAAAAAAGTTTTTTCACCTCTACCTTTAAGTTGCAGTACTCCTCCATAAGAATCGTTGACACTTTGTGTTAATACGTGAAAGTTTCCACTAAAGGAGTCTCTCTCGGGAATCTGTTCGTTATCAACTTTTACTACCCCACTAATGGCATCACTTCCATAAAGTATAGTACCCACCCCTTTTATAATGCTTATTTTTTCGTTTGCAAACATATCGATCTCCAATCCATGATCTGCTCCCCATTGTTGACCTTCTTGTTTACTCCCATTTTGAGCAACTACCAAACGATTAAAGCCTAAACCTCTTATGGTAGGTTTTGAAGCCCCGGCACCTATATCCATGGAATTCATTCCCGCAATATTATCCAAAGACTTAGCTAGTGATCCTTGATAATTTTTCTGTAGTTTGTTTACTCTAAAATCTTGAATATTGCCCAAATGTGGATTTTCATAGGCTGCAGAAATAACAATATCTTCTAAAAAATATTGCTCCAAGTCTAATACAATTTGCTTGTAAATTGGTTTATCCACCTTTACAAAATCACTTACAGAACTAAAACCTATAAGTTCTACCTTTAAAGAATCTTGTACTTCTTCTTGAAATAAAAAGTTGTATTCCCCCTTTTCATTAGCCCAGGTAGAATTAGTCCCAAAGCTAACTTTAGCCCCTGGTAAAACATGTCCATAAGTGTCCTTTACAGTACCTTTTAAAGAAAAGTCTTGTGCAAAAACATTTATAGAAAATACCAGAGAGCTTACTAATAATGTAACTCTCATGTTAAAAATAAAATAGATTAAAAAATACTCCTAAGACATAAATCTTAAGAGACAATACCTTTTTTAACCTAAAACAGGAGGGGCTCGTAAACTAAAATAGATATGAGAAAGCTTGACAAATCGCTCACATTCTAACTGTTGCTTTTTAAGGATATAATCTACTTGCAGCTGTTCTAACTCTAAAGCACTACTTAGAATTAATGGACTCAGCATATTATCACAAACAAAACAATGATCTAAATAACCGTGGTCTTCTTGCCATTGAAATTCAGAACTATTATTACGAGATTGTGTAAAATGCTCATGAGTACCGTGTGTAGATTGGTACTCTTTTATGGACAAAGTATGTTCAATAGCGTGCATACCTTGAAAAACAAAGATAAACATACATGCAAAAGCAAGTAGGATTCGCGATATGTACTTCGTTTTAAGCATAAAGCAAATATATAGAAGATTTTCTACATCTGTGTTAACTACAAGTAAAATTATAACACTAGCATCTCTATTGTTAATTCACTTTGTTACCTTTGCTATTATTAAATTAAAATTCATGAATAGTAAACTAATTGGGAGTATTTTAATCATCGCCGGCTCTAGTATTGGAGCTGGAATGTTAGCTATGCCAATTACATCAGCTGGTGTAGGCTTTATTGGAACTTGTATTCTATTATTTATAATATGGTTCACAATGTGCTATACTTCTTTATTAATGGTAGACATTTATGATTTCAATTCTCCAGGAGACGGTTTCGATACATTAACACGAAAATATGCTGGCTTTTTTACCAATCGGATAGCTGGTCTTAGTTTAATGTTCTTAATATACGGACTCACAGCAGCCTATATGACAGGTGGAGGAGCAATTTTCAAAACTAATATCGATTTATTATTCCAAACAGATTTTGATAGTAGGTTAGCTATTGTATTATTCTCCCTATTATTTAGTACCATAGTTGTTATCGGAACAAAAAGTGTTGACTTTATAACTAGAGGATTATTTGGTTTAAAAATTATCTTCCTTGCAGCCTTAGTATTTTTGATGACTCCTCTGATTAAAGGAAATTATTTATTATCCATGCCTTTGTCACAAGGAGCTGTAATTACAGCAATACCAGCCATATTTACTTCTTTTGGTTTTCATGGAAGTATTCCAAGTATTGTACAATACTTAGATGGTAAAAAGGGATTACTAAAGAAGGCCTTTATTTTAGGTAGCGCTCTTCCTCTTATTATCTATTTAATCTGGCAAGTAGTAGTACTTGGAAGTTTAGACCAGAGCAGCTTTATGCAAATTGTCACTCAGAATCTAGGTTTAGAATCACTTATAATGAGTATAAGAGAAATGTCTAATTCTCCCTGGATTGAGACTTTGTTCAGCTTTTTTGCAGCTGCAGCATTAGGAACATCCTTCTTAGGGGTAAGTATTGGTTTATTTGATTATTATAAAGATGTGTTAGCAAAGCGTTTTACCAAACAAACATTAGCTGGTGCTTCAGGTATAATTACCTTCTTACCCCCTCTAGCTTTTGCTTTATTTTATCCTACTGGATTTATCGTGGCATTAGGTTATGCGGCAATAGCAGGAGTAATCCTAGCGCTAATAATTCCCTGTATTTTATTTGTAAAGGCAATGCGATTTCATAATCGACCAATATCTATATTTACTTATTGTATGATTTCATTGGCTTTCTGTTTATCCATCTTAATTACCTTAGCTCAATTAATTATAGTTAACAATGCTTAATAAGCAAGTATTAATTAAATCAAAATAAAAACCCAATGTATTGTGAATTTATCATAACACAATGTAATTTACAGTTAATTGTCTTATAATTAAGGTATATTTATGATATAAAAACAATCCTTCTAAGCTAGCTTTTGTAATTTTACAAATAATTTTTAGCCAGAATGTTTAATGCAAAAAATATATCTATGTATATTGGTTTGTATACTTTTCATACCCATAAGTACAATTGCACAAACCCAAGATAGTTTACCTAAAGACCCCAACTTTTTTAAGCGCTTAGTTACCTACTTCGAAGAAGCCCAAAAAGATAAATCTGTCAATAAATTTGATTTATCTTTTATAGGTGGACCGAGTTATTCTCCCGACACTAAATTAGGTATCGGAATTATGGCATCAGGTCAGTACCGATTAGATAAGACAGATTTTGATTTACCTCGCTCTGGAGTTTCTATTTATGCAAGTATCACAACAAATGGTTTTCATTCTGTAGGAATAGAAAACACCTCGTTTTTTCCACAAGATAAATATCGTGTTTACTATGACATGAAGTATTCCTATATGCCTACACAATATTACGGTATTGGCTATGAAAAAGGTCAGCAAGGAAATTTCACCAAATACGATGAATACCAATTCGATTTAGATGCAGATCTTTTGAGAAAAATAATGGATAATACTTATGTTGGAATCAATTTTTCTGCCCATAACTATAACTCAAAAAGATTTGAAGACCCTTCCTTTGTACAAGGAGAAATCCTAAATAATACTGCAATTGGTGTTGGGTATTTATTATCCTATGATTCTAGGGATTTTATTCCTAACCCTTACAAAGGAGTATACTTAAATTTAAGTCAAGTGTTCTACACCAAGTTGTTAGGTAGTACCTCCAATTTCTCCAAATTAGAATTTACTTCTCGTTTTTATAAACAAATAAGACCAAAAACTATTATTGCCTTTGATTTTAATGCTATCTTTAATAATGGCCAAGTCCCTTGGAGTATGCTTTCTAAGGTAGGAGGCGCAAGACAAATGAGAGGGTATTATTTAGGGCAGTATCGCGATAAAAAGCAATTAAACACACAAGTTGAACTTCGTCAAAATATCTTTAACCGTCATGGCATAGTACTTTGGGCAGGAGCTGGAAATGTATTCAACAAAACAAATAATTTCCGTTGGAATCAAACTCTAACCAATTATGGAATTGGTTACCGTTGGGAGTTTAAAAATAGAATCAATATTCGTTTGGATTATGGTCTTACCAAAGGTCACAACGGATTTTACTTTAATATAAATGAATCTTTTTAGAAAATAATAATGTCAAAAGCACGAAGTACATTGTTGCAGAAATTACCATCTTCTGATTTTTCCTTGTTATACTATATTATCCTTAATATGGTACCAAGCTTATATTTTTTGTTCAGTGAGCCTTTAAATTTCCCTGGAAAGGTTACAATTGTTTTATTCCCACTGTCTTTACTTTGTTTAATCTATTGTATTTTCAAAAATCCTGGAATAACTACTTTGGTATTATTCCCTCTCATTTTCTTACATTCTTTCCAAATTGTTTTATTCTATATATTTGGTCAGGAGGTAATAGCCTCGGATATGTTTTTAAATGTAGCTACTACAAATTCTTCAGAAATTCAGGAACTACTCGGAAGCTTGATACCTTCTATTGCACTAGTATGTATTTTATATATACCAGCATTAATGCTAGCTTATAAACAAATAAGGGCAAAGAGCACAATCCAAAAATCTACAGTAAAAAGACTATTCAAACTAGGTATTATACTACTTATGAATAGCATAATAGCTTCGTTTTTTTCGAATTATTCTCCGACTAATTCGTTTTCATTTAAAGATAATGTCTATCCATATAATGCTCTTTATAATTTAAATTTCGCTATAAACAAATCAATTAGAATAAAAAACTATCCCGTAAGCTCACAAGATTTTGATTTTAAAGCCAAAACAAAACCTCAAGATAAAAGACAGGTGTATGTTTTAATTATTGGAGAAACTAGCAGGGCGGATAATTGGTTTTTATACAACTATCACAGAGATACTAATCCACTTTTAAGTCAGCAAGAAAACCTTATAGTCTTCCAAGATGTGCTAACCCAAAGTAATGCTACCCATAAAAGTGTTTCTATCTTACTATCCGATGTTGGGGCACAAGACTATGATCAGATATATACGAGAAAAGGAATATTTGAAGCTTTTAAACAAAGTGGCTTTAAAACAATCTGTTTGTCAAATCAAGCAGAAAATAATTCTTTCATTGAATACTTTACTAAACAAGCTGATCTTTTTTATACCATAAGACAAACAGATCCAACCACAAGAATAACCCAAAATGCATGGGATCAGGATTTACTACCATTATTAAAGCAATACATAGATACCACAACAGAGGATTTATTTATTGTTTTACATACCTATGGTTCCCACTTTAATTATAGTCAAAGGTACAAGAAGGACTTTTCTGTTTTTCAACCAGACCATGTAACAAAAGTAGATGTAGACCATAAAGAGACCCTTGTAAACGCTTATGACAATACGATCTTAAGTACGGACAATTTTATTTATCAGACCATACAGGCCCTTGATTTATATCCCTACATAAGCACAATTATGTATATTTCTGATCATGGAGAAGATTTATTTGATGATCAAAGAAATAGATTTTTACACTCTTCTCCCACCCCTACCTATTATCAACTAAGAGTACCAATGCTAGTGTGGTATTCTCAAAATTATAAATTAGAAAATCCACATAAAGTAGATCAGCTATTAAGCAATCAAAGCACACCAATTTCCAGTAACGCTGTCTTTCACACCATAATTGATTTAGCAAATATCACCACCCCTTACTTGCAGCGAGATTTGGCACTGAGCGATTCTACCTTTCAAATAAAACCAAGGGTTTATTTAAATGATCATGACAAGGCAATATTATATCAGCAACTAAATCTAAAACAAGAAGATTTATTGATGTTCAACAAAAACAATATAAAGAATTGATAAGCTATGAAAGTTCACCTACACTTTAGATTTCTATTGATTTTTTCCTTACTATATTGCATTGGGCTTTGTGCTCAACATACAGAGCCTATTGCTTATGGAGATATGGACAAATGGATGGTCAGAGAAGTAAAAGAATCCTTTATCATTGGGGGTAAAACCCAGTATATTTATTCTTTAACAGACATACAAGATACTTTGAAGGACAACACCCCCTATGTAGATACTACCTCCCCTTGGGCTACCTCTTCTGTTCTGGCTGTTGTTAGCGGAATTACCAAAGCTAGTGTTACTGTCTTTCCAGAACAAAGAAATAATTCTATGGCAGCTAGATTAGAAACTAAAATCGAAAGAGTCAAAGTATTGGGTATTATTAATATTAATGTTTTAGCTAGTGGCACATTATTTCTAGGACAAATGAATGAACCTATTACCGATACGAAAAATCCACAAAGTAAGCTAATCACAGGAATAGAGTTTAACAAAAAACCCATTGCATTACAGTATGACTATAAAGTAATAACAGGCGGACCATCTAGAAAAGTCAATGGAATGGGAAACGGTACTTTAACCAAAGACAACGATATGGCCGAAGTTCATATTTTACTACAACATAGATGGGAAGATGAGCAAGGAAACGTTTATGCTAAACGAGTAGCAACGGGCTGGGAGAGATTTGATAAGCCACAAGAAAATTGGAAAAATTCCCATCAGCTTACTCTACATTATGGAGATATTACCAATCAGAATTACTATAAAGATTATATGGCCCTAAGAGATAAGCAAGAGCCTTATTATACAAAAAATAGCAAAGGGCAGATGGTCCCTATTCAAGAAGTAGAGTGGGCAGATAAGCAAGAGTCAGTAACTCACTTAATCCTTCAGTTTTCTTCCAGCAATGGTGGTGCGTATATAGGAAATACAGATAGCCGCTTATGGATTGATAATGTAAAATTAGTTTACCCATAAAAAAAGGTTGAACCAAGAGGTTCAACCTTTTTTTATATATAAATAGAATATTTTGCTTAAAGCTTTATATCAACATGACGATCTGGCTCTCCATATTGGTTAGCGTACTCATCTGATTTTAAAAGTAAAAAGACAAAAACAACTATACTTCCAATTCCTGTAAGACAAAGTAATAACCACCAAGGACTCTTATTTGTATCATGCAGTCTTCTTACTATATATCCTAAGGAAGGTAAGAATAGAGCTAAAGAGAATAAACTCCCAAACAATTTAAATCCAATAAGATAATCAACGATTGCTAATGGAATACTAATTAAAAACGAGATCAGAACAAAAGTCCAGTAGTTTCTTCTACTAGCACGGCCATCAAAATCAATATAATGCTTTTTGATAGTTTCTACGTATTGCTTTATCATAAAAACAGCTAATTAAATTATACACTTACTAATAAGTGTAAATGTATAGATAAATTAACATAATACAATACTATTTAATTAGATTATTTTCTAATACTATCGTGACTATGGCTTGGAATACCATTGTTCCACAAAGTTAAAATATCTGTAGCTACCATAGCACCACTTCCCGACGCAATGCTTAACTGGCTAGCATGTCCAGCTAAAGTCCCACAAACATAAAGATCTTCATCTACTTTATGGTCGATATTTTTTAGCTGTATTCTATTTTTACTAGCAAGAGATTTTTTATGTGGCTGAACATACTCCATCAAACCTTCAATTTTAAAACTTCCACTAGAATTAACTGCAACTACTATAGTCTTACTTTTATAGGTATTGAAGTTAGTAGATACAAGCCAGTAGTTCTCTAACTTTTCTACCTTTAATACTTTCTCTCTTGGAATTTGCACAACATTAGGGTAATACTCTAGATCTCTAATGCTTTGCTCTAATAGAGATCTACCTAAGGTACCTTGAGTTACGCCATAGGCGTTATAAAAAACAGCTTCTTGTAACATAGAAGCTTTCTGGTGCATGATAATACCTATCTTCTTTTCACTTGCGTATGCTTTGTGTCCAGAACTAGCTAAAACTAGGGCACAAGAAACCCCGGAGGCACCCCCTCCAAAAATTAATACATCAAATATTTTCATTTGAAATACTACTTTACTTTACTATCGATTAGCTTAGCCATTTTAAAAATCAAAAGAATACAAATCCCACATAATAGGGCTACAATTCCGATTAAAGCAATTAAACTATCTCCTTGAAATAAGTTATTAAAATCTAACATTGTTATATTAAAAACAATTAAAGCTAAAATAACAATACCTGCTATGTACGAAAATATCTTCATTTCTATGATTAATTTTTGAATATTATTGTTCGAAAATACAAAAATATTATCTAGTCAAAGAACCCTTTAACATTACTCATAAATAATTTAACAGCAATTGCTAGTAGTACAATTCCGAAAACCTTTCTAATTACCCCTAGACCACCAGTACCTAGAATAGCTTCAATTTTAGACGAAGAACGAAGGACAATATATACTAAGATTAAATTAACAACAATGGCAACCACAATATTAACAGTTTCATACTCAGCTCTTAGAGACAGAATTGTAGTAAGTACACCTGTACCAGCAATCAAAGGAAAGGCTAAAGGAATAATAGAAGCCGTTCCAGGTGTATCGTCTTTGTAAATACGAATACCTAAAATCATCTCTAAGGCCAAAAAGAATAACACTAATGCGCCAGCAACAGCGAAGGAATGTACGTCAATCCCAATTAAATGTAATAATTGCTCTCCGATAAATAGGAAAGAAATCATAATAGCTGCGGAGACCAAAGTAGCTTTTTTAGACTCTATCTCTCCTACTCTTTTCCTTAAGTCTACAACAATAGGAATTACTCCTAAAATATCAATAACTGCAAACAAAATCATTGTTATAGTTATAGTATCTTTTAAATTAAATTGCATAAAAAACGCTTTAAATTGAAAAAATTAATCGGCAAAAGTAATATAAATATTATAAAGAATAATAACCTAAATAAAGTACTAAAAATAACCAATTTAAATCACCTTTACTTATTCCAATTAAAAATTTAAAACATTATTCTCACATTTCTCAAAACTACCCTGTAATTTTAGGTAGGATAACATTCCACATAAAACCACTAAAATCATTGTTTATATACATTCTAAAATTATAAAATACGTTAAGATTTATTTTGAAAACTATTTATATGCCAAAAGATTCGTATTTTTGCAAACATTTTTTAATCAATTGTATTATGTTTCAAATCGGAAAAACAATCGTTTCTGCAGAAGTTCTAGAAAGAGAATTTGTGTGCAACTTATCAGCCTGTAAAGGACAATGCTGTATAGATGGAGATGCAGGTGCACCGGTTGAGCCGCAAGAAGTAGAAATCATGAACCAAGTCTATGATAAGGTAAAACCATTTTTACGTCCTGAAGGTCAACAAGCCATAGAAACCCAAGGAACATCCATCATTGGGGAAGATGGTGAGTTTGAAACTCCATTAATACACGGTGGAGAATGTGCTTATGTTATTTATGAAAATGAAATGGCATTATGTGGTATTGAAAAAGCTTATAATGAAGGTTTAATTGATTGGAAAAAACCGATTTCTTGTCATCTATACCCTATCAGAATAAAAGAGTTTACTTCTTTCTCGGCTATCAATTACGATAGATGGGATATTTGTTCTGACGCATGTACTTTAGGTCAAGAATTACAAGTTCCAGTATATAAATTCTTAAAAGCACCATTAATCCGTAAGTACGGAGAAGATTGGTACGATGAACTAGAGCTAGTAGCTAAAGAATATTTTGAACAAAAAAACAAATAGTTACTTCATATATACACAAAGGTTATTATAATCAATGATAGCCTTTGCGTTTATTAAAATATCACCCCCGATTATTCCATGTACATTCTTGGTTTTAAATTGAGTCAAGGCCACATTGACATGGCTTAAATCCATCAAAATAAAATGAAAGTCTTTTAATTTCCATCTTCCTATTTGAATTTGATTATTAAAAGTAGCTTGTGTAAACATATCATTTGCACCTGCCCCCGAAGCAAGAGTAGGCGAATCCGAAGCGGTTACACAAAACCTCTCGGTGTAATTAAAGTCTATACAACTATTAGAAGCACCACTATCTAAAATAAAGTCACCCATTATCCCATTAATTTTTGCTTTGATAAATAAGTGCTGGGTTTTTGAAATTTTGAAATTAATTTTTTTATATCCTTCTGCCTTTAGTAAATCTTGCAACTTTTCCTTCATTTTAGTTTAGTTTAATTCAATATATAGGGTACTTTTGTAGCCAAAGTAGCAAATAAAAACACTCCAACCAATGATTTTTACTGATACCCATACACATCTGTATTCAGATGCATTTAAGGACGACCGCAAAGAAACAATAAATCGTGCAATTCAAAATGGAGTTTCGCGTTTTTTTATACCTGCAATTGACTCTAGTTATGCACCACAGATGTATGAACTTGAAAATCAATTTCCAAATAACATCTTTTTAATGATTGGATTACATCCTACAGATGTAAAAGAAAAAACTTACTTACAAGAGTTAGAATTCGTTGAAAAAGAATTAGAAAAGCGTTCGTTTTATGCCATTGGAGAAATTGGTATTGATTTATATTGGGATAAAACTACCTTATCTATTCAAAAAGAGGCTTTCCAAAAACAGATTCAAATTGCCAAAAAATACAATCTTCCTATAAATATACATTGTAGGGATGCATTTGACGAAGTATTTGAAGTTTTGGAGTTAGAAAAGTCCCCAGAACTAAGAGGAATATTTCACTGCTTTACAGGAACCTACGAACAAGCTCAAAAAGCCATCTCCTATAATCTAAAACTTGGAATTGGAGGAGTAGTTACTTTTAAAAACGGTAAAATTGACCAATTTTTACATAAAATACCCTTACAGGAAATCGTATTAGAGACCGATTCTCCGTATCTTGCACCATCTCCTTTTAGAGGTAAAAGAAATGAAAGTGCTTATATAGTAAATATTGCCGAAAAATTATCAGATATTTACCAATTACCTCTACATGAGATAGCCAAGCAAACAACAGCTAATTCACAAGCTGTGTTTGGAATATGAAATAGTATTACAACAATTCTTTACAATAATAAAGCATAATAATGTCTAAGTTTGATTCAATACGCCATTACCACGATCACGAAGTAAATGAAGTTCTTTCACATATTTCAAAACACCCGATGATCAAAGCTTTAATGCACTTTACATTTCCGAATAAAACGGAAGCACAATGGATGAATGACTTAAAAGAAATAAAGTCCATACAGCAATTTCAAAACGATTTTGCTTATCACTCTATTTGTCGAATTTTAGAGAAAAGCTCCAATGGTTTATCCACTTCGGGCTTTGATAAACTAGATAAAGACACTCCCTATTTCTACATATCTAATCACCGAGATATCCTAATGGATACTTCTTTGCTAAACGTTGCTCTAAAAGAGCATGGAATGATAATGACTGCCTCAGCTATTGGGGATAACCTAGTTCAAAAATCTTTTCTATTAGCAATTGCAAAAGTAAACCGAAACTTCCTAGTTAAACGAGGACTACCTCCAAGAGAGCTTCTACAAAGTTCAAAATTAATGAGTGAGTATATCAATCACCTTTTATTTGAACAAAAAAGATCTGTTTGGATTGCACAAAGAGAAGGACGTGCTAAGGATGGAAATGACCAAACTCACCAAGGAGTTCTAAAAATGCTCGGAATGGCAAATGACATGGACAACCTTATGGATTACTTCAAAAAGGTAAAAATAGTTCCTGTTAGTATTTCCTATGAGTATGACCCAACAGATGCTTTAAAAATACCTCAACTTATAGCTGCAGCTAATGAAGAGACTTATAAGAAGGATAAAAACGAAGATTTCGTTAATCTTTATAGCGGTATTATTGGTCAGAAAAAAGGTATCCATATTCATGTAGGAGAACCACTAGATATGGAATTAGATCAAATCAAAGAAGAAAGCGATAAGGTTAATAAACAAATACAAAGTGTGGCTAATATTTTAGATGAGAAAATCATCTCTAACTATAAACTTTGGCCTACTAATTATATTGCTTACGATTTATTGCATAAAACCAATGAGTTTGCCGATAAATACACTCAAAAAGAAAAACAACTCTTTGAAAGAAGATTGGAGCTTAGAGTAGATAAAGAAAACAAAGCAGTAGTGGATAATTTCCTAGCTATGTATGCAAATCCAGTGGTAAATAAATTAAAACTACTAGAGAATGAATAAAAAACCTGCTATTCTACTAATCTATACTGGTGGAACTATCGGTATGATAAAGGATTTCAAAACAGGAGCCTTAAAGGCTTTTAATTTTGATCAACTCTTAGAGCGCATTCCTGAATTACATCTTCTAGAATGCTCCATTAAGACTTATTCTTTTGAAGTGCCTATTGACTCCTCAGATATGCATCCAAGTATGTGGAGTAAAATGGCTATGGTTATCAAAGATAATTACCATTTATTTGATGGTTTTGTTATTTTGCATGGTTCTGATACCATGTCTTATACTGCTTCTGCCCTAAGTTTCATGTTAGAAAACTTAGATAAACCTGTTATTTTAACTGGTTCACAGTTGCCAATTGGCGATTTAAGAACAGACGCAAAAGAAAATTTAATCACCGCAATTCAAGTTGCTGCTTTACAAAATCAAAATACAGACCAACCTTTAATTCAAGAGGTTTGTTTGTATTTTGAATATAAGCTCTATAGAGGAAATAGGACATCGAAAGTCAGTTCAGAATTTTTTAATGCCTTTACTTCCCCAAATATTCCACATTTAGCAGAATCTGGAGTACACTTAAAAATTAATCAAAATCTACTTATTTATAAGCAGCCAGATTCCAATTTAAAAGTGCATACCCAAATGTCATGCGATGTAGCTATATTACACATATTCCCAGGAATACAACAACCCGTTTTAGAGGCTATCTTTAATATTCCTAACCTCAAAGGAGTAGTTATGCAAACTTATGGAGCTGGAAATGCCCCTAGTGAACCATGGTTTATAAATAGTATAGATAAGGCTATCAAAAAGGGGATTCAAGTGGTAAATGTGACCCAATGCTTGAGCGGATCAGTTGACATGGGTAAATATGCTACAAGTACACAACTAAAGAATATAGGTGTAATCTCAGGTAAAGACATAACCATAGAAGCAGCTATTACAAAAATGATGTTTCTATTAGCGCAAAACACAACTAATAACTTCAAAAGTGAATTTGAGCGACCTTTTTGTGGTGAAATAGAGAAATAATTTACTATATTCGCGTCAGATTTTTAGAGAGGTGGCCGAGCGGTCGAAGGCGCGCGCCTGGAAAGTGCGTATACAGCAATGTATCGAGGGTTCGAATCCCTTCCTCTCTGCAAGACAAAAATGCAATTAACTACAATTCAGTTGATTGCATTTTTTGTTTCACCTATTCTGTATACAACATGTGTCCTTGTTTAATTTTTTAACTTAAACTTACTAACTCTTATAGCTCTAAATTCACTTAATTTTACAGACGTTCTTATTTTAATCTTAAGAGATTACTAGTCTCAAACTATTGTACTACTCGGAGCAATAGGATATATTTCAAAAATTAAACCAGCTGATAATATTTATATCTACATTATTTGATGAAATGTAGGTCACAGTAAATTCCTAATAGGACTCTCCCTACCATTAAATGGTACAAATCAAAAACTTGGGTAGAATCCACCGATTTTTTCTTGGCATTCTTATTGTATCTCTATTAATACAACAATAATATAAATATTATGAAGAATACATTTTTTGTCCTGCTTTTTTCTTTAGCATTTGGTTTATCTCATGGTCAGATAAAATCTAGGTCTACTACTTTTGGATTAGACTTAGGAGGCGCAGTTTCTATCTTTTTTCAAGATAACTCCAAATTAGGACTTAGTAAAAGACAATACAGGGAAATTGAAGAATATAAAAGACGTTATGAAAGAGATTACAATTCTTGGTATAGAGGTGGTCGTCATAGTCAAAGAGAGTTAAGCTATAAGCAGCAACAAATGGTACAAAATATTCGTATCGACATTGAGAATATCATGACTTTAGAGCAAAGAAACGCATGGTATTCGTACGATGATAGATATCAAAGAGGAAAGTATCACAAACCTAAGTACAAGAAAAAGAAACATAATAAACATTATTATAGCCATAAAAAATATGGCCGCCATTAAAATCGTCTTTTCAATGATTACTTTAAATAGCTTGGTAATTAAGTAAAACTTATTTACCAAGCTTATTTTTTTAATAGTCAATAGCTACCCTACTCGTAACAATTGAACGAACAAAGTCAGTTAACTTCACATGCTCAGGATGTTTAGCGTAGATATCCAGATCTTCCCAAGAATCTACTATTAATGTTAGTACAACATCATAATTTTCACTAGGAGCAACTGCAAGGTTAAAATCCACTGCTATACTTTTTATTTGTGGTATAAATTCCTCTAATGCTAATAATTCCTTTCTTAATTGCAGTTTATTTTGCTCCTTATCTTGCTCTTTGAGCTTCCACATAACAATATGAGTAACCATATATCTTATTTTAAATTAACAATTATCAAAGTAAGGAAAAAAACTTTAATTAACCTGCGTTTTCTTTTCACATCCTATAGCTGAACAACAGGTTAAAGCCTCTTTCTGACTCAATTTACTGTAACCTCCTTTAACATCAATTACATTTATGAAACCTAGTTGCTTTAAAATTGAACAAGCAATACTACTTCTATAACCTCCTTGACAGTAAACAAAAACTTGCTTTTCCTTATCTAAGGAATCACTTTTTTGGGCTAACTCATTCAATGGAATATGAAGACTTTTATCTACATTACCAGCAGCGAACTCAGAGCTTTTTCTAACATCCAATACAATAGAATCTTCCGACCAAGTAGTGCTTAAAAATTTAGTTGGACATATTCTGTCAAAACTTTGTAGTTCTTTATAAGTTGATAACTCCTGCACCCCTTGCTCACTTAAGTAGCCTAATACATTATCAAAACCAACGCGTGATAATCTAGTTATAACTTCTTGCTGTTGTTCATTGGAACAGATTAGTAGAATTGGAGTTTTGATGTTTTTTATGAGCTCACCTGCCCATAAAGCAAATGACCCATCTAAGCCAATATGCAAAGCACCTTTTAAAAATCCTCTGCTAACCTCTACAGTAGGTCTTGTGTCTAAAACCAAGGCATCATACTTGTTTTGTAAACTTAGAAACTGCTCTAAATTAAGTGGTGTATCTGATTTCTCTAACACCTTTTCCAATGGGGTACTTCCCTTTATATTTAAGAGTACGTTATCTGGAAAATAAGCTGGAGCACTAGTTAAACCATCTAGTAAAACTCGGATAAAATTATCTTTACTAAGATTAGGGTTTAAAGCATAATTAGTCTTCTTCTGATTACCTAAAGTATCATGGGTTTGTTTACTCAAATTCTTTCCACATGCTGAACCAGCACCGTGATTAGGATAGACGATTAAATCATCAGGTAATGGAATTATTTTATTATGTAAAGAATCATATAAATGTCCAGCAAGGATTTCTGAAGTTATTTCTGAATTAACCAATTGTACTAAATCAGGTCTACCAACATCGCCTATAAATAAAGTATCCCCTGTAATAATACAAGAAGGCCTCCCACTTTCATCGTAAATTAGGTAGCAAACACTCTCCATGGTATGTCCCGGAGTGTGTAAAACTTCTACTTTAACATCCCCTACATTAAACAATTGATTATCATGTGCTATAATTGCCTGGTAGTCCGGTTTTGCTGTAGGTCCTAAAACGATTTGGGCATTGGTCTGATTTTTTAAATCTAGATGTCCACTTACAAAGTCTGCATGAAAATGAGTCTCAAAAACATATTTAATGATTGCATTATCTTGTTGTGCTAAATTTAAATAAGCTTGAGTATCTCTTAATGGATCAAAAATAGCACATTGGTTATTGCTATATAGATAATATGCCGCATGGGACATACAATTAGTGTAAATTTGTTGAATCTTCATTATATGGTTTTAAACCAAAAATAAAGCAAATCAAAATCTATTATACTGATAATTATCAGCTTACACTTTTTTTTAAAAAAAAAGACATTTCCCACTATATCTATCAAAAAAACAGATATTTAGATTATTTTAATTACACAAAGCCTAATTTAATAGCATTTTGCACTAATGTAGCTGTATCATTTACCCCAAAGGCATTCTTCATTTTGGCTAATCGCTTTTTAATAGTTGGATTAGATAAAGGAATATGATTATCAAGCTCCTGTAATTTATAGCCTTTAGCTAAGAATACTAAAATAGCACGATTGTAATCATCATACATCATTTCTTTCCTAACAATTTCGCTTAAACAATGTTTTACAATATCACTTTGATAGCGAACTCCTTGCAAAACTTCATTTACAATCGAAATTAAACTCAAAGGAGAAATCTCATGTTTACTTGCTAAACCATCTGGTCGCACATTTTTTACAATTTCGTAGATGGTAAGAACCTCAGTGTGCCCTGTAAGCATTAATGTCTTACAATTTGGCATTACTTTGTTTAAATAGACAATAATATCTCCTCCATCTTCCATCTTCGCATCCGGTGCATTTGGCACAGAATAATCTACAATAGCCAAATCAAAAGACTCTCCGTTGTCCACAGCAAGATCAATACATTTTTTGGCAGACTCACAATCGAAAGCCTTTTCAAAGCTTGCCTGTAAGAAATTTTCCTTATCTTTTGCTAAAGCCAAGACATATCCTTCTACAATTAAAGGATGGTCATCTACTAATAAAATCTTAAGCATAACTTGTCATATAATAGAAATACTACTTGTTTAAAGTATCAAATATAAGAACAATAATTCACAATTTGTTTTTTTTTATTATCTACAAAAAGCGATAATCTCTATTATTTTCCACAAAATAACATTTAATATGTATAAATACAATAAAGTTAACAAACAGAAATTCACAGTACAAAGCTTTCTCACTTTTAATAAATTTTACTATAGTTCATAAAAAAAATAATTCTTTCTATAGTTATTTGTCCTACATTTATCTCAAATTTAAATTTTAGAGAGGAATATAAATATGGTATCCTATTTCAAATTGATTGTATTGGCTGTGTGTGTCTTCCTATTGTTGTCTTGCAATAAGGATAAGCAGTATGCAGACTATACTCTTTTAGGCCCTTTAACCAATAATCTAACTGAGAAAGATTCTCTGTATGAGGATAAGGTGAGAGAGCTCTTAAGTATTGCTAATCAGATTCAAGAAAACACACAAGAAAATAGAAACCTCTTCGTTACTATTTTACAAAACAGTAGTAACACTATTGACTCTACAAACTTTAATAAGCTGATTAATAAAGCTCTAAATTACTCCCTTCAAAAGAACGATTTACACAATCAAGCAGATTTATATCAAATTCAATCTCGAAACTTTTATAAGACGCAACAATTAGATAGTACCTACTCTAACTTGGTTAAAGCAGAAAAAATTTTCAATACTTTAAATGATAGTTTAAAGTCGGGCCACTTAGCCTTAGCAAAGGCTAAAATACTTTTCGAAAATGGTATTTTTTCTGAAAGTGAAAAAGAGAACATTAAAGCAATAAAATACCTCAACAATTCAGATGATTTTATCTTAAAATATGAAAGTAATCATATGATGGGATTAAACTTAACAGAATTACTTGAGTTTGAAGAAGCAAAAAAATACTATGATATTTCTGCTGTTGCTATAACGGAAATGGCCTCGAAAAAGACCTTACCACAAGACAGAATAGACTTTTTCCTTTCCAATTTAAATAATAATTTATCTCATTTATACTATCATTCCAAAGATTACCCTAATGCTAAAAAATACGCATTAAAAGGTATCTATGAGAATCCAAGCCTGGATCAAAATCCACAATTACACTCTACTTTATTGATCAACTTACTTAAAGCCAAATTAGAGCTTAATGAATATGAGAATATACTTCCACAAATACAAGAAATAACCTTTTTGGAAAAAGACAATAGATCCATTGGTTTATATGCAGGAGGAATTCCAAGTGCTTTAATGGTTGAGGCCAACTTTTATAAAAAGATGAATCAAACTCAAAAAAGTTTAGCCTCCGCTAAGCAATCTTATAGTATCTCTAAAAAGGAAAGAAGACTACAAAACACCAAAGAAGCACTAGCTTTTTTAGCTGCTAACGACAAAGAAAATCAAACCCAATATATCAACGAATATATCCAATTAAATGATACTTTAATGAACTTAGAGCGTCAGACCAAAAACAAATTTGCAAGAATAGAGTTTGAGGTTGATAAAATAAGCGAGTTAAATAAAAGGCTAAGTGGTAATAATCAAACTATCCTTATTCTTACTTGTCTATTGGTTTTTGGTTTTAGTATCACCATGTTTTCAATCATACAATATGCAAAAAACAAACGCCTATTATTAAGAAATAAAAACCAATTAGCTAACGAGAAAATTTATAAGCTAATGTTAGAGCAAAAAGAACTTGCAGAAAATGCTAAGTTCTCTGAGCGAAAAAGAATTGCCAAAGAACTCCACGATGGGGTTATCAACAGAATATTTACAGCTAGATTCCACTTAATGCAACTAGATTGCTTTCCACCAGAAAAAAAGGATGTTTTAATAGAGGAACTACATAAGTCGGAGCAGGAAATTAGAACGATTTCGCATATTTTGAATACAAAAGTAATGCATGATGCTGACCCTTTTGATGAATTATTAGAAAACTTAATTTCCAATCAAAACAATCCTTTCAATACCAAATTTATTTTCCAAATGGATGAGGATATCAATTGGCATTTATATAGTAATGAACAAAAATTAAACATCTATCGAATCATTCAAGAGTCCTTACAAAATATCAATAAATATTCTCAAGCTTCCCAAGCTATTATATCCTTGACAGGTATTAAAAATAAGAGAGTTAGAGTGAAGATTTCAGATGACGGCATTGGATATAATAAAAATGACCCTAGAATCAAAAATAAAGGTCTGGGCATGAAAAACATGAATGAAAGGATTAAAGAACTTCAAACTCATTTGGTAATTAAAACATCAAAAGATCAAGGTGTGAGCATCTGCTTTGATGTTAAGCAAAAGTATGAAGACTCATCTTATCTAGATTAATTCTACCTTCTTTGTTTACAACCATACTATTTTAAATAAAAAAAAGAGCATTTTTTCTAAAATGCTCTTTTTTTATACTGCTTTCAAAAAGAATGTATCTATTGAAATTCTACTGTATTAAACTAGATTGTTATCTACTAGGTATTGTGCTATTTGAACTGTATTTGTAGCAGCTCCTTTACGTAAATTATCTGCAACAATCCATAAGTTGATAGCATTTTCACAACTAATATCCTTACGGATTCTTCCTACAAACACATCATCTTTTCCTTCTGCAAATAATGGCATCGGATAAGTATTAGTATCTAAATTATCTTGTAATACAACCCCTTGAGTATCTTGTAAAATAGCCCTAACTTCTTGTACAGAAACTGGCTCTTGGAATTCAATATTAACAGCTTCACTATGACCTCCTACTACTGGTATTCTCACTGCCGTTGCAGCAACCAAGATTGAATCATCCTGAAGGATTTTTTTTGTTTCATTTGAAAGCTTCATTTCCTCTTTTGTGTATCCATTTTCTTCGAATACATCACAATGAGGAATTGCGTTTCTATGAATAGGATAAGGATAAGCCATCTCTGCTTTAATTCCTTTGTATTCATTTTCTAATTGCTCAACTGCTTTAACCCCTGTACCAGTGATTGATTGATAGGTAGATACAATAACTCTTTTTATTTTATGAGCTTTATGTAATGGAGCTAATGCCATTACTAACTGTGTAGTTGAACAGTTTGGATTAGCTATAATTTTATCTTCTTTTGTTAACTCACTTGCGTTAATTTCCGGAACAATTAATTTCTTAGTTGGATCCATTCTCCAAGCGGATGAATTATCAATTACTGTTGTACCCACCTCAGCAAATTTAGGTGCCCACTCTAAAGAGATACTACCTCCCGCAGAAAATAAAGCTATTTCTGGTTTCAATGCAATAGCCTCTTCCATAGATTTAATAGAGTATTTCTTCCCTTTAAAATCAATTTCTTTACCTACTGATCTTTGTGAAGCAACAGGAATTAACTCTGTTACAGGAAAACTTCTTTCTGCTAATACTTTAAGCATGATTTCACCAACCATTCCTGTAGCTCCGACTAATGCTATTTTCATTTTTTATATTTTATAGTTGTTTTATTGTTAACAAATTTATTTTTTTAAACAGTAAAAAACAAATTTTATACTACACCATTTGCATATCTTTTAAGACTAGCTGTGTACTTGACTTACCTCTAAAATAGTTTTCTTGAATTGTATAAACTAAATTAGAAAATCGGCGATTTGTAATTTCTTCAAAATACTTCCCAAAACCAAAACCTAAAACAGCAAAGGACACTGTATCTTGTCCTCTTTGTTTTACATATAGTTTTAGATGTTCTCTATTTTGTCCCATAGGATGTCCTTTTCCAATATCGTATACATTGCTAGTTAAAAAAACCGGCATCTCATTATCTTGACCAAAAGGCTCAAATTGTTTCAAAATCCTAAGAAACTTTGGAGTAATTACACTGAGATCAATTTTTTGATCTATCAATAATTGAGGAATTAAATCATCCTCAGTAATACTATTATTTACAATACTCTCAAACTTCTTCTTAAAGCTTGTGTAGTCCTGTTTTCTAATAGTTAAACCCGCAGCGTATTTATGCCCTCCAAATTGAACTAAATATTCATTACATTGCTCAATGGCTTTATATACATCAAAGTTCTTCACTGAGCGTGCTGAACCAGTTAAAAAATCTCCATTTTGCGTGAATACAATAGTTGGTCTATAGTAGGTTTCAATTAGCCTTGAGGCCACAATTCCTAATACACCCCTATGCCATGTAGGTTCAAAAACTACAGTAGCTTTACTATTAATTTCCATGGAATCGGTAATTTTCTTTAAAGCTTGTTCTGTAATATTATGATCAATATGTTTACGCTCTTCATTTAGAGAAATAATATTTTTGGCACTAATTAAAGCCTGCTCATAAGTAAGCTCTGTTAATAGTTCTACGGCATATCTACCATGCTCTAACCTCCCGGCTGCATTAATTTTTGGCGCAATCTTAAATACAATATCTTGCAAAGTATACTTATGCTGGGGATAAAAAGAAAGCAAGGCCCTTATCCCAGGTCTTGGATTAGTATTAATAACTTGTAAACCGAAGAAAGCTAAAACTCTATTTTCACCAGTTAAAGGAACAACATCTGCCACTATAGCCATAGCTACTAGATCTAGATATCCTTGTAATACCTCTGGTCCATTGTTATTGCGTTGCTCTAAGGCTTGAATAAGTTTGAAACCTATTCCACATCCACATAAGTCTTTATAAGGATAGAAACAATCTTTCTGCTTTGGATCTAATACTGCACTAGCATTTGGAATTTGATCTCCTGGTAGGTGATGGTCACAAATAATAAAGTCTATACCAATATTTTTTGCATATTCAACTTTATCATTACTTTTTATACCACAATCTAATGCAATAATAAGGGTAATCCCCTTTTGCTTAGCATAATCTATACCTTGAAAAGAAACTCCATAACCTTCCTCATAACGATCAGGAATGTAGGTTCTTACATCAGTAGTAAACTTCTTCAAATAAGAGGATACTAAAGCTACAGAAGTGGTTCCATCTACATCATAATCTCCAAAAACAAGTATACTTTCCTTGTTTTCCAAAGCATCAGATAAGCGCATAACGGCCTTATCCATATCTTTCATCAAAAAAGGATCATGTAATAAATCTAGTGTAGGACGAAAAAAATCTTTGGCTTGCTCGAAGGTTTGAATATTTCTTTCCACAAGCAGCTGACCTATTACTTTATCAACTCCAAGTGCTTTTTGCAGTTGTTCTACCTTTTTTTTATCTACTTCTGGTTTGAATATCCACCGCATTGACTATTTATTATGGAAATGAATATTAGTTTGCACGTTCGCAAATCCTTTGAACATATTCATTACACCACAATAATTCTCAATGGATAAATTTACGGCACGAGTTAATTTGGCCTGATCTAAATTATTTCCATAAAAATGGTAATCTAAAATGACTTCTGTATAAGTTTGTGGATCTTCTTCACTCAAAACTCCTTCGGTCTCCATTTTGAACTCCTCTACCTCTAAACGCATTTTTTTAATTAAATGGGCTACATCCAAGCCGCTACACCCTGCTAATGCAGAAAGCATTAGAGCTTTAGGACGTAATCCCATACCATCCCCTCCATTTTCTTTTCCAGCATCAATGCGGATAACATCCCCACTTGGGTTGGTAGATTCAAATTGCATATTTTCAATCCATGTTGTGGTAACTTTATGTGACATAATTTATCTGGTTTTGATTCAATCCAAATGTATCAAAAAAAAGTCAATGTATCACCTATAACAAGTGACACATTGACTTTAAATTGCTCTATAAAAGACTATAGATTTACTTTTTTCCTGCTACAACCACAACAATTTCTCCTTTTGCCGGTTTAGCTTCAAAGTATTCCAATACTTCTTGAACGGTTCCTCTTTTAGTTTGTTCATGAAGTTTAGATAGTTCTCGTGAAACAGATATCCTTCTATCTTCTCCAAAATACTGTATAAACTCCTGTAAGGTTTTATTTAGCTTGTGTGGGGAAACATAAAAAATCATGGTACGCGTTTCTTCTGCTAAAATCAGAAAACGAGTTTGACGACCTTTCTTTTCAGGCAAGAAACCTTCGAACACAAATTTATCATTCGGTAATCCACTATTTACTAAAGCTGGTACAAAAGCTGTAGCTCCTGGTAGGCATTCTACTTCAATATTATTTTCTACACAAGCTCTTGTTAATAAAAAACCTGGATCAGAAATAGCTGGTGTACCCGCATCGGAAATCAAAGCTAAATTTTCACCGTTTTCCAGTCTTGCAATTAGATTTTCCACTGTTTTGTGTTCATTATGCATATGATGACTCATCATTGGAGTCATAATTTCAAAATGCTTTAATAACTTACCACTTGTTCTTGTGTCCTCTGCTAAGATATAATCTACTTCTTTTAACACTTTAATCGCGCGAAAGGTCATATCATCTAGATTTCCAATCGGTGTTGGTACCAAATATAATTTACCCATATTAATTAAAACGCTTTTCAATGATTAACATAAAACGATCTTCATATTCTTGCTTTCCTTCCCAGTTTCCATATTCAGGTTTTACTAAGTGGTCAATCAAGCTCTGCGCTTCAGCAAAAGTACTTACTGTATTTAATTGGGATAAAACTCTATTGAAATCTTCTCCACTACCACCAAATAAATTCTTTTCAAAAGCAATTCTATCATTTAAACCAACACTAATTGTATTGTTATAAATATCATTAATAGACTTTGTTTTTTGAATATGTGGCTGAGTGACCGAAGTAGACTCTAAGTTAAATAAGGTATCTTGGCTAGAAGCTGACTGATTGTTCTGTACTAAGGAATTAGAATCCTTAACTTCTTCTTGCTCTTTTGAATCAGAAACTCTCTCGAAATTTAAATCCATAAAGTTGAATCCATCAAATGGGTCTACTTCTCTTCTGTCATGAAAAGCCCCTTGTGCTTGATTAGAAGATTCTCTTGACTCTACTTTTATTTGTTCTTCTAGAGCCATTAGCTCCTCTAAATCCTTTTCTTCTTGAATACGTTGCATTTCTGCTAAACGCTCTCTTTCAATAGCCTCTTTCTCGATTAATAAGCGGGCTTGTTCTAAAGCTTCCTGCTCCGCGGCAATACGAGCTTGCTCGGCAGCAATTTCTTGCTCTAAAATACGCTCTTGTTCTAAAGCTTCCTGCTCCGCGGCAATACGAGCTTGCTCGGCAGCTATTTCTTGCTCTAAAATACGCTCTTGTTCTAAAGCTTCCAGCTCCGCGGCAATACGAGCCTGCTCGGCAGCAATTTCTTGCTCTAAAATACGCTCTTGTTCTAAAGCTTCCTGCTCCGCGGCAATACGAGCCTGTTCGGCAGCAACTTCTTGCTCTAAAATACGCTCTTGTTCTAAAGCTTCCTGCTCCGCGGCAATACGAGCCTGTTCGGCAGCTATTTCTTGCTCTAAAATACGCTCTTGTTCTAAAGCTTCCTGCTCCGCGGCAATACGAGTCTGCTCGGCAGCAATTTCTTGCTCTAATAATAGCTCTTCTTCAAAAGCTGCTTGTTCAGCAGCGATACGAGCCTGTTCGGCAGCAACTTCTTGCTCTAAAATACGCTCTTGTTCTAAAGCTTCCTGCTCCGCGGCAATACGAGCCTGTTCGGCAGCTATTTCTTGCTCTAAAATACGCTCTTGTTCTAAAGCTTCCTGCTCCGCGGCAATACGAGTCTGCTCGGCAGCAATTTCTTGCTCTAATAATAGCTCTTCTTCAAAAGCTGCTTGTTCAGCAGCGATACGAGCTTCTTCCAAGATACGCTCTTGTTCTTGGGCTAAAATCCTATCTGTCTCAGAAGTTATTTGATTTTGAAGCTCTTGCTGACCTTCTAAGGTTTGTAGAGATTCAACCGCAAAATTAGTCTCAGAAATAATATCTTGTACTAAAATTTGCTCCTGAATAGACATATCCTGGATATTTTCTACAATAAGAGAATTATTCTCTTGTGTATCCTCTTGCTCTGCTTCTACTTTATCTAGAAAATCAAAAACTTCTTTTTTATCTAAATCTTCTTCTGACTCCTGTAAATCCATCTCGTGATCAAAAGTATATACAAGTTCTTTAGTAGCAGGAGTTTCAAGACTTACTTCTGGAGAAATTTTCTCCAACTGTTGTATATGACCTAGCTCTTCCTTATCCCCATCTATTACTAAAGGATAATCCTGTTCTAATAGATCCTCCGGCATTTGATGTCTTTGTTGCTCAGCTAGCAACCCTATACTCTGTCCAGAATATTGCTCTAGCTTTTGGTCTAATTCTTCTTGACTAATATCCTTGATAAGTCCCAATTCAAAATTATCTTGATAAAACTTTAAAATCAATAACTTTTCATAAAGGTTCTTTGCATCGTTTAACAAGTTATCTACATCTTTATTTTTCATACGCAAAATGCGATGCGCCATACTGAGTAATTCTGTTTCTAAGACCTTCTTCATAACTTTTAATTTCTATTAGTAAATTTCGCAGCTTTTTTTTGATAAATTTGCTTGGTACAAAATAACAAAAAAAAAACGCTGTTCTCAGCCTGAAATTTACAAAATGTTTCTCGAAAATCCTGTCAATCATAAAGAACAATTTGGTTCTATAGAAGTAATCTGTGGTTCAATGTTTTCTGGTAAAACAGAAGAACTTATCAGACGCCTTCGTAGAGCTCAATTTGCAAAACAAAACGTTCAAATATTTAAACCCGCACTTGATACTCGTTATCACCATGAATATGTGGTTTCCCATAACGATACCCAGATTAAATCCACACCTGTAGAAAATGCTGCAGAAATATTGGAACTAGGAAAAGAATGTCATGTAGTAGCTATAGATGAGGCTCAATTCTTTGATAATAATATTATTCAAGTTTGTAATGACTTAGCTAATATGGGAATTCGTGTAATCGTTGCTGGTTTGGATATGGATTTCAAGGGACAACCTTTTGGACCGATGCCAAATTTAATGGCTATTGCCGAATATGTAACCAAGGTACATGCTATATGCACTCGAACTGGTCATCTTGCAAATTATAGTTTTAGAAAAACAGAAAGTGAAGACTTAGTTTTTCTTGGAGAAACTCAAGAATATGAACCTTTATCTCGAGCGGCTTTTCATTTAGCGATGTCTGAACAAGAATTAGCAAAGAAAAATAAAAAAGAATAAGAAGTGAACTAACAACCAACCCCACTTTGTAATTATGCGTAAAATTATTCAAATTTATATCGATTCTTATAGGGGGCTATCTACTGCTTCATGGATGCTTTCCATCGTGATGCTCATTAATAGATCTGGCTCCATGGTATTACCCTTTCTTGGAGTCTATATGACTAAAGAATTAAATTTCACACAAACACAAATTGGCTATGTATTGGCCTGTTTTGGTGTTGGTTCTATCTTTGGTTCAACTATCGGGGGATGGATCACCGATAAGATAGGTAATTACAAAGTACAATACATGAGTTTACTGTGTAGTATTCCAGTATTTATTATGCTACCTCACTTCACCTCTGTGGTTGGTCTAGCTTTAATGATGCTGGTGCAAAGTACGGTGAGTGAAATGTTCCGACCAGCAAACTCAGTAGCAATAACCATGTATGCTAAACCAGAAAACATTACCCGAGCCTTTTCTCTGAACAGAATGGCAGTAAATCTTGGATTTTCCATTGGCCCAGCTATGGGAGGTTTTCTAGCAGCTTTTTCATGGGCTTTACTTTTTTATGTCAATGCTTTTGCAGCTTTTATTGCAGCTATTGTCTTTATCTATTTTTTTAGAAATAGAAAAACCAATAAAGAAATATTAAAGGAAATGCAACAAGAACAAGACAACCAAAAGGAGATACAATTAGAGGAAGTTCCTGGCATATCCCCTTATAAAGATAAACCCTTCTTACTTTATTCTTTCTTTTGTACTTTATATGCAATTGCCTTTTTACAACTCTTAAGTACCCTACCTATCTTCTATGATAAAGTTGGTGGACTTGGAGAGATTGAAATCGGCTTGGTTCTAGGGTATAGTGGTCTACTTATTTTCCTTACAGAAATGCTTTTAGTCTACATAGCAGAACGCCATCTTTCCCTTAGAAATGCAATTGTTTATGGAGTACTTATAAGTGCTTTTGGTTATGCAATACTAGCCTTTGATCATAGCTTAATAGCTATTTATATTTCTATGTCAATATTATGTCTTTCTGAAATGTTAGCCATGCCATTTACCGCCACAGTTACAGCTATGCGTGCAGGAACACAAAACAAAGGAGCTTACATGGGAGTAAATGGACTTGTTTTTGCTATTGGTTTTATCGTAGCTCCAATTTTAGGGACCAAAATAGCAACAGATTTTGGCTATAGTACTTTATGGCTAGTAACCGCCTTACTAGTAGTTGTTTCAGCAGTTGGGTTGCATTATTCCATAAAAAAAATGAACTTAGGACAATAATTTACCCCAAACATACATTATATATTAAAGGATGGCTTATTGGCTATCCTTTTTACATTAAGTTACTTGGTAAGTAAAACTTCGACTTTTACCATCAAAAAGTCTTCGTTTTAACAAAACTTCCCTTATATTTAGATTAAATCATAAACAATGAAATCAAATTCTACAAATATACAATTGAGCGTAAAGGATAAAGTTGCAACTATATCTTTTTATAGTTCTGCGAGCAACTCTTTTCCAAGTTCATTATTAAATCAGTTAAGCCAACAAATTGAACAACTAGAGCAAAGTCCAGAAATCACCACGGTTATTTTAAAAAGTGAAGGGGAAGGGGCATTTTGTGCAGGTGCAAGTTTTGATGAATTATTACAAATAACCACAAAAGAACAAGGTCATATCTTCTTTAATGGTTTTGCAAAAGTGATCAATTCTATCAGAAAAAGTTCGAAAATATTCATTGCTAGGGTTCATGGTAAAACTGTAGGAGGAGGAGTTGGACTAGTAGCTAGTTGTGACTATGCTTTTGCTACCGACCAGGCTTTTATCAAATTATCTGAGCTAGCGATTGGGATTGGCCCTTTTGTAATTGAACCGGCTGTTTCCAGAAAAATTGGTAAAATGGCAATGAGCGAGATGACTCTAGAGGCACATAGTTGGAAGTCTTCTTCGTGGGCATTTGAAAAAGGACTATATAATGAGCTTTTCCATACCACAGACCAAATGGATCAAAGTATAGAAGAATTCTCCAAGAGAGTAAGTTCTTATAACCCACAAGCCCTACAGCAAATGAAGCTAGTTTTTTGGGAAGGAACCTCTAACTGGGATGAGTTATTAACCCAGCGTGCTACCATATCTGGGGAATTAGTCCTATCAGATTTCACTAAAAATGCCTTAGAGCAATTCAAAAAAAAATAATGAATAAAAGAAATATTTCTACTCTCAAAACAGTGTTTTTTCTGGTTTTACTTATGACTACATCTGCAGTATTGGGTCAAAGTAAATCTTCTAAATCAGACCTATTAAGGGACAATAAACCCTTTAGTCATATGGCCCTATCGGCTGGATTTTCCACTTTAGGAACAACCATTGAAGTCTCTACACCAGTAGCTAAAAGATTAAAATTGCGTGCTGGAGTAGATTTTTTCAAATATAATACAAAACAATTTTCCATGGATTTACAGGATCCTAATGGAGTTTTAAAAGAATACTTTCATACTGAACCAAAGCTTAGAACAAAGGCGAATATCCATTTATTCCATGCCCACTTATTAGTAGACTATTATGTCTTCGAAAAAAGTATCTTTTATATAAGTGCTGGTGTATACTTGGGCAATACCAAATTTGGAACAAAAGGAAGATTAGAGGATCAGTATGGTAATCTTATAGAATTAAAGCCTGGAAAAGATTGGCCAGAAATTATTTTTGATGGTAAAAAGTTGGAGGTAATACAAGCAAAAGTAGATGCAGAATTAAAATTAGGAGATGTAGTAAAGCCTTATCTAGGTATAGGTATTGGTAGAGCCATTCCCAAGAATCGATTTGGAATTAAAGCAGAACTTGGTATCATTTATCAAGGAGCCTATTCTATCTATCAAAATGGGCAAAAACTGCCTACATTAACCCGTTCAGAGCTATACATAGAAGACAGCCAAAAGTATACTAAATGGTTAAAGTGGTGGCCAAAAGCTAGCATTCAGCTGAGCTATCGCCTATTTTAACTAACCTTGTTTCAAAAGCAAAGCATAAGATTCTCAAAACAGGCTATTTTTACTTACCTTTGTGAAAATTTTTTACTTATGCCAAAGATTAGAATAACAAAGCAATTTACATTTGAGACAGGTCATGCATTATATGGATATGATGGAAAATGTAGAAATGTGCACGGACATAGTTACAAACTTGGAGTAACAGTGGTAGGTAGCCCTATTGAGGATAGCAGCAATGTTAAATTTGGAATGGTTATTGATTTTGGAGATTTAAAAAAGATAGTGAAAGAAGAAGTGGTAGATGTATTTGATCACGCTACTGTCTTCAATCAAAATACCCCACATTTAGAGCTTGCTAAAGAACTTCAACAAAGAGGACACCATGTAATTTTAGTAGACTACCAGCCTACGAGTGAAAATATGGTGATTGATTTTGCTCATAAAATAAAATCAAGACTTCCTGAAGGAATCGAACTTTTTAGTTTGCGTTTACAAGAAACGGAATCCTCTTATGCAGAATGGTATCAATCTGATAATATGTAAGATTTGGAAATAACTATAAATACAGATAAAACTGTTTATTTCACCTCAGATCATCACTTTGGTGCACCAACCAAAGCCAAAAGTCTTCCAAGGGAACAGCTATTTCTACAATGGCTAAATGAAAAAGAGCAAGATATGGGCGCTTTATTCATCTTAGGAGATTTATTTGATTTTTGGTTTGAATATAAAACAGTAGTACCTAAAGGCTTTGTCCGTATTTTGGGAAAATTAGCCCAGCTAAAAGATAAAGGGATACCTATTTATTTTTTTGTAGGTAATCATGATTTATGGATGGATGACTATTTCCAGCAAGAGCTTGGAATTCCAGTTTTTCATCAACCACAAGTTTTCCATATTAATGGAAAATCTTTCTTTATAGGTCATGGAGATGGTTTAGGACCTGGAGACCTAGGCTATAAAAGAATGAAAAAAGTCTTTACTAATAAATTCTCTAAATGGCTATTTAGATGGTTGCATCCAGATATTGGAGTAAAACTAGCTTCCTATTTATCCGTAAAAAACAAACTTATCTCTGGAGATGAAGACATCACCTTTTTAGGAGAAGATAAAGAGTGGTTAGTGATTTATAGTAAAGCTAAACTAGAGAAACAGCATTATGACTATTTTATCTTTGGTCATAGACATTTACCTATGATCTTAGACTTAGGCAATAATTCTAAATATGTCAATTTAGGCGACTGGATTAACTACTTTACCTATGTAAGTTTCAAAAAGGAGCTTACTTTGATAGAATATAAAAAAGAATTAAACGATACGAAAACTTCCTAACTCAGGAAGTTTTTTTATGGAAGATCTTCTGGTTTATCTAAGATCCAAGTCGCTGGCCAAAAATAATCCCATTTTTGACTAGCTAAATCCACCTCTGAATCCACAAAAGGACGATATGGCCTGTTATTTATCGAAACATAGCTTCTTGCAAACACTTGCACATCTTTTCCCTTTTGGGCATAATGCTCCTTAATAACTTGAGCCATTTGCCATATCATATCTGGAGTATTCAGTCTTGCTTGCTGTTTAGGTGTAAGCATCGTGTCTAAGTCAAAAGAATACCTCTTTTTTGAGTTTTTATCCTCTACGGTATAATAAGTATAACCTGAGCGTGAACGAAGCATCATACGCCACGATAAACGGTGTGCTTGATCCGTCCAAAGCATATCACTACGTAAAAGATATCCTCTTAAAGGCAAAAGTATCTGAATGACAAATAAAGTTCCTAAAACGCTTAATTGTACATTAGATAAATATTTAGTTTCTATGTCCTGTTTAGTTAATTCCAAAGCTGGTTTTCTTTTAAGGAAAAGACTTCTAATAAAACTTGGACTATAAAAAAACACTGCAAAACTAAGTGCAAAATAAGGAAATATCCCTATTTGAAGAGTAATAGAATTAAAAAGATGGAATATTAAGGCTCCAAAAAAAGCATAGTTTCTAGTTGGTCTATAAAGTAATAAAGGAACAATTAAAGCATCAAATAAAATACCTAGATAGGCTATACTCAACACAAACCATTGTTCAGTAAAAATAGCTTTAAAGGAATCAGGTATATTAGCATACTGATACATCAAACCAATAAAATCACCATTTAGCCAATCGGGATAAAATTTAGCCAAGGTTCCATAAAAATAAACCAGAAATATTTGGCCTATAAATAACCACTTTACATAAACAGGCATCCATAATCTACTTTTATGTCTTTTGTTTTTCACATCCAAAGAACAATAATCATTTGCAGGTAAAAAGCACATAAACAGGCTTATTATTAGCAATAGATAATAGTGATTATTATAAGAGGTCTTTTGTAAAAAATATGCTCCTGCCCATAACAGGATAACTAAAATAATACTAAGCCTATACCTGTAACCTAACATAACACCAATAGAGGCGATGCCCATTAAGCCAAAATAGACATACATTTGAGGTCCTACTAAGACTTGTAGAAAATCCATATGGATAAAGGAGAAAGTCATTTTAACCTCTACTAAATTATCCCTTACCCATCCTGTGGCTATAGCCCCAAAGGATTCACACGCAAATAAAAAGCCAAAGATAATTCTAAAAACTATTAAAGCAGAATTATCCATAGGATAGAAAGCCCTCTTAAACATTGTCCTGAAAATACTCAAGTGTAAAAACCTTATCTTTATTTAACTGTTGTACTAATTCATCTAGGCTTGCAAATTTCTGTTCGTCTCTAATTCTAGCTAGTATACTTACTTGAATTTCCTTCCCATAAAGATCCGCATTAAAGTCAAGGTAATTCACCTCTATACTATAAGGGTGATTTTCAAATGTAGGATTAAATCCCACATTCATCATTCCTTTTACCTTTCTCCCATCCAAAACAGACTCTACTACATATACACCTGATTTAGGTACTAATTTATAATCGTACTTTAAAACTAAATTAGCTGTTGGAAATCCAAGTGTTCTGCCCAATTGCTTTCCTTTTACAACTGTTCCTTCAAAGAAATAATTATAGCCTAAATAACTATTAGCAATCTTTATATCTCCTTGCTCTAATGCTTTTCTAATTTTAGTAGAACTAATAGAAACACTGTCTAGTTCTTTGGCAGAGATTTCCTCAACTTCAAAGCCAAACTCCTTACCATATTGCTTCAGTATCTGAATATCCCCGGTCCCGCCTTTTCCAAAGCGATGGTCATATCCTATGATAATTTTAGCTATATTGAATTTTTCAACTAAAACTTGCTGTACAAACTCCCTAGCACTTAAAGATGAAAATTCTAAATCGAATTTTTGTACAACTAAGTTATCCAAGCCCAAGTCAGCTAGAAGTTGTTGTTTTTCTTCTAAAGTATTCAATAAACGAATATCCTGCTCTTTCTTTAAGACCATTCTAGGATGAGGGAAAAAAGTAAGTAAAAGACTTTCCATCTGCATTTGCTTTGCGCTTTTCACTAAGTCTTTAATGATCTTTTGATGCCCCAAATGAAGCCCATCGAAGGTTCCAAGAGTTGCTACTACTTTTTTATTACAAGAAAATTCGTTTATGGAAGAAAATGCTTTCACTTTAATTTAATTACAAAGATTAGATTACTACATTTGCCCCTTCCCTTAAAAGGGTACAAATACAAGGATGTTCAAAAATACATCATTTTTATAAAACCAAGACGATATTAGGCTACAACAAATCCATTGTCTTAAAATAAATCTACATAATGACTACTAGTTTACAAAAAAAATTCTTCTTAATACTATTTCTTTTCCTTTGTATTACGATACAAGGACAGGTAAAAATAATGACATGGAATTTAATGAACCTAGGCAAAAGTAAAACCCCTGAACAAATCACTTATATAGCTACTGTATTAGATAAAGCAGATATTATTGCTATTCAGGAAGTAGTTACAAATCCAACAGGAGCGCAAACTACCGCAAAAATACATCAAGAATTAAATAACTCAACCTCTTCTAAATGGGATTACGTCATTAGTGAACCAACCCAAAGTTCCCCATATCGATCAGAGAGATATGTCTATTTCTTTAAAACAAGTCAAGTAAAGCTTAAAAACAAACCATACTTAGATCAACATTTTGCACAACAAATAGAAAGAGAACCTTATGTAGCTACCTTCACCTATAAAGGAAAGGAAATTACTTTGTTAAACTTTCATGCTTTACCTAAAAAGCACCAACCAGAAACAGAAATAAAATATTTTAGAAATTACCCAAGTCTTTACAATGATCATAACCTTGTCTTTTTGGGGGATTTTAATTTAACACAAGCCCACAGTGTATTCAATCCCATAAAAAAGATGGGATATGAACCAGCTTTTACCAAGCAAAAAACAAGCTTACGCCAAAAGTGTATACAAGGAGATTGTCTAGCCTCGGAATATGATAACCTATTTCACAATAGTGCAAATATGTCAATAACACATAGTGAAGTCATCTTGTTTTTTGAAGATTTTGAAGACTTAGAAACAGCAAGAAAACTCTCTGACCACATCCCTTTATTGGTACAATATAATCTGAAATAAAAAAAGCCTAACTCAAAAGAGTTAGGCTTTTTTTTAGTTGCGTCTTTGAAAAATACTCACATAATAAAGCAAGGTCCCCAAAGAAGAAATAGCCGCTATAAGGTAAGTTCTAGCTGCCCATTTTAAAGAGTCTTTAGCAATACCTAATTCTGAGCTATTAACCATATTGCTCTTTTCTAACCATTGAAGTGCTCTATGGCTAGCATCATATTCTACTGGCAAGGTTATAACAGTAAATAGGGTAGTTAAAGACAACATAATGATTCCAAGCAAAAGAAGCGATGGGTAACTATTAATCAGAAGTACACCACCTAACAATAAAAAGGGAACAAATCTTGAACTAATATTGACTATCGGAACTAAATTAGATCGTAATTTAAGCCATTTATACCCATAGGCATGCTGGACAGCATGTCCAACCTCATGAGCTGCTACAGCCGCCGCCGCCGCGTTCCTTTCATTATAGACCACTTCACTTAAGTTTACCGTTTTATCCATTGGATTATAATGATCTGTAAGTCTACCAGCAGTAGAAATAACTTTCACATCATAAATACCATGATCAAAAAGCATTTGTTGTGCAATCTCTGCACCACTTCTACCATTAGCTAATGCAATAGTAGAATACTTTTCCATTCTGCTATTTAATCTCCCTTGAATAATATATCCTAAGAAAGAACAAATAATTAAAAAAATCCAAATTCCCATTTTTCAACGTTTTAGTTAATAAAACTATCAAAACTTATTCCAACTACGTTAAACAATGACAAAATGACGTAAAAAAAAGGGAATTACCGTAGTAATCCCCTTTTCTATAATATATTAAAAACTGACTATTTCAATTTTTTCTTAACTTCTACTTCTTGGAAAGCTTCAATTACGTCATACTCTTTAATATCGTTGTAGTTCTTAATCTGGATACCACAATCATATCCTTTAGATACCTCTTTAACATCATCTTTGAAACGACGTAAAGCAGTGAGCTCACCTGTGAAAATAACTACACCCTCACGAATTAAACGAATTCTAGAGTTACGGTAAATCTTACCATCTGTAACCATACATCCTGCAATTGTACCAACTTTAGAAATCTTGAATAACTCACGGATTTCAGCTGTACCCGTAACTTCCTCTCTTAACTCTGGAGATAACATACCTTCCATTGCATCCTTAAGATCGTCAATCGCAGCATAAATAATAGAGTAGTTTCTGATATCAATTTCTTCTTTATCAGCTAATGCCTTAGCAGAAGCCATTGGACGAACGTTAAATCCGATAATAATAGCATCTGATGCAGAAGCTAATAACACGTCAGATTCTGTAATCGCTCCAACTCCTTTATGAATAATATTGATTTGAATCTCTTCTGTAGATAATTTAGAGAATGAATCAGATAATGCCTCAACTGAACCATCCACGTCTCCTTTTAAGATAATATTCAATTCCTTGAAATCTCCTAAAGCAATACGTCTTCCAATCTCTGCTAAAGTAATATGTCTTTGTGCTCTTACAGATTGCTCACGAACTAATTGAGTACGTTTAGCAGCAATTTGCTTAGCTTCTTTCTCTTCTTCGAATACATTGAATTTATCTCCAGCTGTTGGCGCCCCATCTAAACCTAATACAGAGATAGGTCTTGAAGGTCCAGCTTCTTTTACAGAATTACCACGCTCATCGTGCATTGCACGAACTTTACCATGATTACAACCTGCTAATAAATAATCTCCTACTCTTAAAGTTCCAGCTTGAACTAAAACAGTAGAAACGTACCCACGTCCTTTATCTAAGAAAGCTTCCACTACAGTACCTGTAGCTAATTTACTAGGATTAGCTTTTAACTCTAACATTTCTGCTTCAAGTAATACTTTCTCTAATAATTCTTTCATACCAATACCCTGCTTAGCAGAAATATCTTGTGATTGGTATGTACCACCCCACTCTTCAACTAAGAAGTTTAAAGCTGCTAATTTTTCTTTAATCTTATCTGGATTAGCCGTTGGCTTATCAATCTTGTTAATAGCGAAGATAATTGGAACACCAGCTGCGGTTGCGTGACTTATCGCTTCTTTAGTTTGAGGCATGATGTCATCATCTGCCGCAATCACAATAATAACGATATCTGTCACTTGCGCACCACGAGCACGCATAGCCGTGAAGGCCTCGTGTCCTGGAGTATCTAAGAAAGTAATCTTTTGACCTCCTTCTAAAGTAACCCCATATGCACCAATGTGTTGAGTAATTCCTCCTGATTCTCCTGCAATCACGTTCGCTTTACGAACATAATCTAATAAAGAGGTTTTACCGTGATCCACGTGTCCCATTACAGTAACAATTGGAGCTCTTGGTTGTAAATCTTCTGGTCTATCTGGAGTCTCTTCAATTGCTTCATCAATATCAGCAGTTGTAAAGTCTACTTCGTATCCAAATTCGTCTGCAACGATAGTAAGAGTTTCAGCGTCTAAACGTTGATTCATCGTTACCATGATTCCTAATGACATACATGTTCCAATTACTTTTGTAATAGGAACATCCATCATTGTTGCGATCTCTCCAACAGTAACGAATTCAGTTACTTTTAATACTTTATTTCCAGCCTCTAGAGCTTTTTGTTCGTCATCTGATTTTTTACGGTGATCCGCACGTTTATCACGACGATATTTTGCAGCTTTAGATTTGTTTCCTTTACCCTGTAAACGCTCTAAAGTCTCCTTAATTTGGTTTTTAACCTCTTCTTCTGTTGGCTCAGCTTTAACAACTGGAGTATTTGGACGTTTTTGGTTGTGATTTCTATTACCAAATTTTCCACCACCTCTGTTGTTATTGTTGTTCCCAGAACGTTGATTTGCACCAGCTGGTTTATTCTTATTTTCCGTGGATGTGTTTGCACCACCTTCAGAATTTGCAGGCTTAGCTATACGTTTTCTTTTATTCTTACCTGCTGCACCATCTTTAGCATTAGCCTGGTTCCCTTTCTTAGGATCTTCTTTTTTCTTCTTAGGCTTATCAAATTGAGATAAATCAATTGTTTGCCCAGTAAAAGTAGTTCCAGAAAGCTTTTGGTAATTAGTTTTAATTACTTCATCCCCTAACTTCAGTTCTTCAGTATCTGTGTTTACTTCCACATCAACCTTTTTGTTTCCTGGTTTTTTAGATGAAGTATCTTGACCTTCTACAGAACTTTTCTGTTGTGGTTTCTCTACCTCTTTTTTAGCTTCCACTTGCTTTTGTGTGTTCGTTATTTTCGTTGCTTGTCTTTGTTCAACTTTAGCACTTGTTCCTTTTTTATCTTTAGAAACAGCGGCATCTATGTTTGAAGAATCCTTTTTTACAGATTCTTTTTTATCTGAAACAACATTCTCTACTTTTTTAGAATCACCTGAAGGAGCTTTAGTTTTCTTAGGGTCAAGATCAATCTTACCAACAGTTTTTAATGCAGCAATTTCTTCTGCTTTAGCTCTGATGATTTCTTGTTCACGTTTTATACGTGCTTCCTCTTGTTTTTTCTTCTCTTCAAGTTCCTTATCGCGCTCTTGTTTCAAAACTTCTCTTTCTTTCTTCTTCTCTTCACTTACTTCAATAGAAGCTTCCTTCTTCCCTTTATCAGCAGAAAAATTCTTACACAAAACACTATATTCCTCCTTAGAAATTTTAGCATTTGGTGTTGCGTCGATTATATCGTACCCTTTGCCTTTCAAAAAGTCTACGGCTCTATCTAGAGAAATATTTAATTCCCTTAAAACTTTATTTATTCTTATTGCTCTTTCTTCAGACATATTATCTTTTTAGTGTATTAAATGTGTTGTGTTGCAGTTATAGTAAATTCCTAGTCTTCGAACTCTTCGTTCAAAATACGAATAACGTCTTCGATCGTTTCTTGTTCTAAGTCTGTTCTTTTTACTAACTCTTCAACACCTAGGTTTAATACGCTCTTAGCAGTATCCAAACCAATCCTATTAAATTCTTCGATTACCCACTCGTCGATTTCGTCTTTGAATTCTCTTAATTCTACGTCATCATCTTCTGGGTCCAATTCGCGCATAACATCGATATCATATCCAGTTAACATTCCAGCCAACTTAATGTTCTGTCCTCCTCTACCGATTGCACGTGACACCTCTTCCAAGTCTAAGTAAACATTTGCTTTCTTATTACTCTCGTCAATTACCACTTTATTGATCTTCGCTGGCGCTAAAGCTCTCTTGATAAATAACTCTGTGTTTTCTGTATAATTGATAACATCAATATTTTCATTACCTAGTTCACGAACTATACCGTGAATTCTAGATCCCTTTACACCTACACAAGCTCCAACAGGATCAATACGATCATCATAAGTATCCACTGCAACTTTGGCTTTTTCACCTGGGATACGAACAACTTTCTTAATAGTAATTTCTCCTGACTCAATTTCAGGAATTTCTTGCTCAAATAATTTCTCTAAGAACTTAGATGTAGTTCTAGACATAACAATTTGAGGCTTAGTACCTTTTAACTCAACAGATTCGATGATACCTTTAACCGTATCTCCTTTTCTAAAGAAATCAGAAGGAATTTGTTTATCTTTCGGTAAAATGATTTCGTTCTTACCTTCATCCATTAAAATAGCGATTTTCGGACGCGCATGATGAACTTCAGCTGCGTAAATTTCACCTACTAAATCTTTAAATTGCTTATATAATGTAGTATTATCATGTTCAGTAACCTTAGAATATAGATTCTGACGTAAAGCTAAAATCGCTCTTCTGTCTAATCCCTCTAATTTCACTTCTTCAGAAACTTCTTCACCTACCTCGAAATCCGATTCGATGCGTCTTGCTTCTGATAAGGAAATCTCCGCATTTTCATCTTCTACTTCCCCATCGGCAACAACAATTCTGTTACGGAAAACTTGACAGTCTCCTTTATCTGGATTAACAATAATATCGAAATTATCATCTGATCCATACTTCTTTTTTAAAGCGTTTTTTAAAACATCTTCAAGAATTGCCATAAGCGCTACACGCTCAATATCTTTTTCGTCTTTAAATTCTGAGAATGAATCTACTAAATCTCTATTCTCCATGGGATATGTTGTTTTTAAAATGAAATTATAACTATAGCTTCTTTAATATTTTCAAAAGGAATTTCTATTTCCTTCTCCACAGTAACCTTTCCTTTTCCTACAGGCTTAGGCTCTCTGCTTTTCCACTTTAGAACGATATTATTGTCAACAACAGCATCTAGAGTTGCCTCATATTTCTCTTGATCTAAAGTAACTACCTTTAGTTTTCTTCCAATATTCTTATTGTATTGTCTAATAAACTTTAATGCAGAGGTAGCACCTGCAGAGGCAACTTCTAAAGCGAAATCCTCCTCTTCTCTATCTAAATCTTGTTCAATAGCACGACTTACGTTGATACAATCTTGTAATGTAACACCATAATCACCGTCAATTGTAACCACAACCTTATTGTCAGGAGAGATAGTAAAATCTATCAAAAACAACTCTGGATATTGCTCAAATGCCTGTGCAATTTTCTCCTGTATTTTTTGTTTTAATGTCATATGCTATAAAAAGAGGGGACAATTATGTCCCCTCATTATTTAATATTTTTAATAAATAACAGCACAAATATACGATTTATTTTATTATAAATAAAACTTTGTCTATTGATAATTATATCCTTAACTTTATTTAAACAAGAATACTACCTTGTGAACACCCAAAAAACTAGACATATGAAAAAAATTTTAGTCCCTACCGATTTTTCTGAACAAGCTTTCAATGCGATCAAGGCTGCGACAGTATTAGCTAAAAAATCTAATGCTGAAATCACTCTTTTACATATATTAGACCTACCTAGCCAAGGTAGTGACTCTATCAACGTAGGCAGTAAAATACCTGAGGTCATGTTTTTTAAGAATGCTGCAGAAAAAAAACTTAATGATTTAGCTCATGACCCTATTTTTGATGGATTAACAATTAACACAAGTTTAATACTTGAAAAAACATACCAAGGTGTAATTAAATCCGCAACAACCAATAATTGCGACCTAATTATTATGGGGTCTCATGGTACAAGTGGAGTGAAAGAGTACTTTGTTGGTTCAAATACTGAGAAAGTAGTAAGATATTCTAAAATACCAGTATTAGTAATAAAAGGAAAAGTAGATGACTTTAAGATTTCTAACTTTGTTTTTGCTTCAGACTTTAGCGAAGGAACAAAAACACCATTCTTGAAAGCCTTGAAGTTAAGCAAGATTCTACAAACTACCTTTACCTTATTAATGGTTAATACACCAAATAATTTTAAGCCTACTTATGTAGCTGAAGAAATACTAGAGGATTTCTTACAAGAGATTTCTGATTCAGAATACAACCTTGAAATATATAATGATTTAACTATAGAAAACGGAATCAACAACTTTACTAAAAAGGCAAATGCAAGTCTTATCGGTATAGCAACACATGGTCGAACTGGTCTATCTCATTTCTTTAATGGAAGCATTAGTGAAGATTTAGTCAATAGAGTCGATTGCTCAATCATTGTTTTTCAAATAGACTAAAAAATAAAAAGCGATATAGCTAGGTTTTCTTCTAACTACATCGCTTTTTACTTTACTCCTATTTAAGAAAGAGCTTATTTTATTATTTGAATATGACTCTTTGCAACTTGTTCAATTGGCAAAAAATGCTTTTTACCATCCACTAATAAACAAACATAAATATTATCAATAGCGATAACATAACCTTGAAGCTCATTTATCTTTACTAACTGCCCTAACTCTAAATTCTTTCTTGTATAGAAAGAGTAAAGTAATTGAGATACAATATCCTTAGCACCTAAACCTAAAGATAAAGCAACAGTCAATAAAATAGCTCCTACTATAATTGAAATATTATTGGTAATTATATCCGTATTAATCCCTAGTTGATTCAGAGTCGTTATTGCAACAAAAACAAAAACGAAATAAAACAGTACATTCCCAATAATTCGAGCTCCTGAAAAGTCAATTGCTTTTAATAATCCAACAACCGTTTTTTTAATCCAAGAAGCAAAATATACTCCCGCTCCAAAAATTAACAGAGCTACAAATATCTTAGGAATATAAAGCATCAAATCTCCAATCTCTTTAGAAACAACAGATAATCCAAACATTTCTGCCCCTATAACAATCATTAGGAAAATCAAGAATATTCGAAAGAATCCTATCAAAATATTCGATATGCTAATATTGAAATTTAATTTTCCTAAAAGTTCATTCTCTTTAAGTATATCATCTAGCCTCTCTAATCGGATTAGACCAAATATCTTCCTAATAATAAAACTAGTTATTTTTAGCACTGCCCAACAAATGGCCAAGTAACCTAAAGCTAGTAGTAATCCAATAGCTCCTTTAATTAAAGAACTCATGATTGAACTCATTAACTCATTTGGGTATTCAAACTTATTTAACTCCATTATTTTTTAATCTGATTTTTTTCTACGATCTCTTTTATTAACTTTTCATTCTTTTCTTTATCTACCTCACCAATAAAACTCCCAAGAGCTTGAGGTACTTTTACGGTATAAAGTTCTGAAACATCTAAAGAAAGCTTTATAAAATTCAAGTTATCTATAACCCTATCTTTCAGATAACCTGGTAGCTTTTCGTCTTGCAGTATTTTCTTAAAAGGATTTTCCATAATCACAAGGAGTTATAAATTACAATAATTTTCTTCTTTGCACGATGTAATCGCATTTTGATAGCGCTTTCCCCTTGTTCAAGTAAATCTGCTATCTCTTTTATACTTTTATCATCTTGGTACTTCATTAGGAGTACAATTCTATCTTGAGCATCTATTTCAATTAGTGCCCTTTGCAATTTCTCCACATTCATAGCAAAAATCTCTTCATCGGAAATCTCTTGCTCTGCAAAATCCAACACATCACTGTCCTGCTCGATTACATCCTCTTTCCTTTTCTTACTTAAAACTTGCTTTGTGTAGTTCACACAATGATTATAAGCAAAAGCATATATCCAGGTAGAAAGTTTAGAATCCCCTCTAAACTTTTTTAAATTCAAATATAATTTAACGAATATGTCCTGTGTTAAATCTTCCGCCACATCCCGATTTTCTGCAAACCCTAAGCACCTAGTATATACCTTTTGTGCATAACGATCATATAAAATACCGAATAAATGTGTATTACCGCTACTACAGATAAATTGAACCAAGTCCTCATCTGTCATCGAGGTAAAATTATTGTTCTCTAAATTAATTTTCATAGGGAATAATTACAGAGGCAAATGTAGTCAATAAAATTAAAAAACAATTTGCTACTTTATAGCTATAAATAACTATATTTTACCTATTTGCATTAGTTTAGCAACATACTTTCCAATTACATCAAACTCTAGATTCACTTTATCTCCTTGCTTGTAGTACTGAAATATAGTATGCTCTTGTGTATAAGGAATAATGGCTACTTTAAAAGTATTTACTCCAGAATCCACAACTGTTAAAGATGTACCATCAATTGTGATAGATCCTTTATCTATTGTAGTATGCATAGAATCTTGCTTAAATTCAAAACCATAATAAGTACTTCCATTTGCAGGCTCAATACTTACACAAGTAGCAATATGATCCACATGCCCTTGAACAATATGCCCATCTAAACGGCCATTAAACAACATAGCTCTCTCTAAATTAACATATTCCCCTTGTTTCCAATTTCCAATAGTAGTTACTAAAATAGTTTCTTTAATTGCTGTTACAGTATAAGTATTATCCTGAATACTAACTACGGTTAAGCATATACCATTATGTAACACACTTTGATCTATTTTCAATTCATCAACGAAATTACAACGTACAGTAATGTGTAAATTCCCTAACTCTTGTTCGATTTTTTCAATCTGTCCTATGTTTTCAACTATACCTGTGAACATAACTCCATTTATTTTTATTAAATTTGCTATCAAAAGTAGTAATAATTTACGACGATACTATGAGCCAAAAAACAGAAAATATTAAAGTAGGGATTTCCGTAGGAGATTTAAATGGAATTGGGGGAGAAATCATACTTAAGTGTTTTGAAGATAATAGAATGCTAGATTTATGTACCCCTATTATTTTCGCGAATTCTAAACCGTTATCCTACATAAAGAAAACCATTGGTAACAACACTCCTATTCAAGGTATAGATGACCTAGCCAATGTTATACCCAATAAAGTAAATGTATACAATATTTGGAAAGAGAATATAAACATCACCTTCGGAACCAATGATCCTATTATAGGAAAATATGCAATAAAATCTTTCACAAGTGCAACACAAGCATTAAAAGAAGGAGATATAGATGTACTTGTTACTGCACCTATTAATAAATACAACAGTTTCAATGAAGAATTTCCTCATCCTGGACATACAGATTATCTAAATGAGAATTTAGAAGGGGAAGCGCTTATGTTATTAGTAAGTGATCAACTAAGAGTTGGTTTAATCACCGATCACTTACCATTAAAAGATGTAGCTAAATCAATTACACCTGAATTAATTGAAAAAAAGGTGAAGATTATTAATCAAGCATTAATCAATGATTTCAACATCTATAAACCAAGAATTGCAATTTTAGGACTAAACCCACATGCAGGAGACCATGGTGTTATTGGACAGGAAGAAATTGAGATTATTCAACCAACTATTGAAAATTTAAATGACCAAGGCATCTTAGTATCAGGTCCATTTGCAGCAGATGGCTTTTTTGGAATGCAAACTTACAAGAGTTTCGATGCTGTATTGGCTTGCTATCATGATCAAGGACTTGCCCCATTTAAAGCATTAACTTTTGGTCAAGGTGTTAACTTTACGGCGGGGCTAGACAAGGTTAGAACCTCACCAGACCATGGGACAGCCTATGATATCGCAGGAAAGTCAATAGCAGATTCTTCTTCTTTTAAAGAGGCAATTTATTTAGCGATAGATATATATAACAACCGAAACTTCAACAAAGAAGCAGCGGCAAACCCTTTACAAACACAAGAAAAAGATTTTACTACAAAAAAAAATTGATAATTAGCTTGTAATAATAATTATTTTTTATCTTTGCACGCTCAAATCATGTATAATCATGAAAACCGAAAACAAATTTTTGATTCCATTTATAGGATTAAAAAATGGAACTCACCGGTTTGATTTCCCTATAGAAGATGATTTTTTTGAAGATTATCAATATAAGGATTTTAATAAGGTGAACGTTAATGCAGTAATTCTACTTAATAAGAAAAGCACCTTATTAGAATTACAAGTTAATATTGAAGGGACAGTTAATGTTCCATGCGATATAACAAATCAAGATTTTGACTTACCAATTGAAGGTGAGATAAAAATGATTGTAAAATTTGGAGAAGAATTCAATGACGATCATGATGAAATCTTAATAATACCGTTTACAGAACATCAAATAGATGTAAAACAGTATATCTACGAATTAATTATTTTGGGTATCCCTCAAAAAAGAATTCACCCAGGTGTACTAGACGGGTCTTTAGAATCGGAAGCTTTAGATATCTTAGGATATTATAATGAAGAGGAAGAGGATGAAGATGAAGAAGGAGAAATCGATGATCAACACGATCATGAAGATAAAGAAGAACAAGAAATTGACCCTCGATGGGCAGAATTAAAAAAACTATTAACGGATAAATAATATAGTAAAATGGCACATCCAAAGAGAAAAACCTCGAAAACAAGAAGAGATAAAAGAAGAACTCACTACAAAGCAGTAGCACCTACAATCGCTATCTGCCCTGTAACAAATGAGGCTCACTTATTCCACAGAGCTTACTGGCATGAAGGAAAACTTTACTACAGAGGACAAGTTGTAATTGACAAAACTGCTACAGTAGAGGCATAGACTTGAGAACAAAGTAAAAAAAACTCTCACAATGTGTGAGAGTTTTTTTTTGCTCATAAAAAGCCAAAAAAGACACAATTAAGCTCAAAAACGCCTCTAATTGTTTTTTTTTTTGTACTTTTCGCTTCTTTTTGGAATGTTTTTATAAAGTAAAGCAACACCATATGACAAAAATACACGCAGCCATTACAGCAATTGGTTGTTATTTACCAGAAGATAAGTTAACCAATACTGACCTAGAAAAACTGGTAGACACCAATGACGAGTGGATTACAGCACGCACAGGAATAAAAGAAAGAAGAATTCTTAAAGTTCCTGGCCAAGGATCATCTTATATGGCTATCAAAGCCGCTGAGAACTTAATACAAAAGTCTAAAATTGATCCTAAAGATATAGACTTAGTAATATTTGCTTCTGCAACCCCAGATATGCCTGTGGCAACTTCTGGAGTGTACGTAGCAACACAAATCGGCGCGACAAATGCTTTTTCATTTGATCTACAAGCAGCTTGTTCAAGCTTTTTGTATGGGATGTCGGTAGCTTCCTCTTATATTGAATCTGGAAGATACAAAAAAGTACTTCTTATTGGATCAGACAAAATGTCTTCCATTATAGATTATACAGATCGCGCTACTTGTATTATTTTCGGAGATGCTGCAGGAGCAGTTCTTTTTGAACCAAACCATGAAGGCCTTGGAGTACAAGATGAATTTTTAAGATCAGATGGTATCGGAAGAGAATTCTTAAAAATTGAAGCTGGTGGCTCTATCTTACCAGCGAGTGCAGAAACTGTAGCTAACAAACAACATTATGTTTTCCAAGATGGAAAAACTGTATTCAAATATGCAGTTTCAAACATGGCAGATGTTGGAGAAAAAATCATGCAAAGAAACAACTTGTCTCATGATGACATTAATTGGTTAGCAGCACACCAAGCCAATAAACGTATTATAGACGCTACAGCTAACAGAATGGGCTTAGACGACTCTAAAGTACTAATGAATATCCAAAAATACGGAAACACAACTTCAGCAACATTGCCATTATTATTATGTGATTTTGAAGACCAATTGAAAAAAGGAGATAATATTATATTCGCTACTTTTGGAGGTGGATTCACATGGGGAGCAATGTACTTGAAGTGGGCATATAACAAAAATTAGAAACAACAACTAACCAATACATTAGGTATGGACATTAAAGAAATTCAAAATTTAATTAAGTTCGTAGCCAAATCAGGTGCTACAGAAGTAAAATTAGAAATGGATGATTTCAAAATCACCATTAAAACAACGGAAACTGGAAATACAGAGACTACTTACATTCAACAATTACCAGTTAACTCTGTACAACAAGCTCCAGCTCAAGCTGCTGCACCTCAAGTTGTAGCTACAGCACCTCAAGCAGAGGCAACAGCTGACGAAAACTCAAAATACATTACTGTGAAGTCACCTATCATTGGAACTTTCTACCGTAAACCTGCACCAGACAAAGAGCCGTTTGCAGAGGTTGGAAAAACAATCAAACAAGGAGACGTAGTTTGTGTTATTGAAGCAATGAAACTTTTCAACGAAATTGAATCAGAAATCTCAGGTAAGATTGTAAAAGTACTTGTAGATGATGCATCTCCAGTGGAGTTTGATCAACCATTATTTTTAGTAGACCCGTCTTAAGAATAATCTAACTTAACAGGGAACAAATTTACCATAAACTAATTTTAAGGTAAAAAACTAGATTTAAAACTAAAATTTCAAAAGATGTTTAAAAAGATCTTAATTGCAAATAGAGGTGAGATTGCCTTACGTGTTATTAGAACATGTAAAGAAATGGGAATCAAAACGGTAGCCGTTTATTCTACTGCAGATGCTGACAGTTTACATGTGCGTTTTGCAGATGAGGCAGTTTGCATCGGTCCTGCACCAAGTCAACAATCTTATTTAAAGATTTCAAACATTATAGCAGCTGCAGAAATAACTAATGCAGATGCAATCCACCCAGGATATGGTTTCTTAGCAGAAAATGCTAAATTTTCGAAAATTTGCCAAGAGCATGGAGTAAAATTTATTGGTCCATCTCCAGAAATGATTGAAAAGATGGGAGATAAAGCTACAGCTAAAGCGACAATGAAATTAGCCGGAGTACCTACAGTTCCAGGTTCAGATGGTTTAATTGATTCTTTAGAAGAAGCTATTACAATCGCTAAAGAAATCGGCTACCCTGTGATGATTAAAGCAACAGCAGGTGGTGGTGGAAAAGGAATGCGTGAAGTTTATAAAGAAGCTGATATGGCTAGAGCTTGGGAAAGTGCTAGACAAGAAGCTAAGAATGCTTTTGGAAACGAAGGTATGTACATGGAAAAACTAATCGTTGATCCACGCCATATTGAAATCCAAATTATTGGAGACCAATATGGAAAAGCATGTCACCTTTCTGAGCGTGATTGTTCTATTCAAAGACGTCATCAAAAATTAACGGAGGAAACACCTTCTCCATTTATGACGGAAGAATTAAGAACAAAAATGGGAGAAGCATCTGTAAGAGCTGCTGAATTCATTAAATATGAAAACGCCGGAACAATTGAGTATTTAGTAGATAAAGATAGAAACTTCTACTTTATGGAAATGAATACTCGTATCCAAGTTGAGCACTGTATTACTGAGCAGGTTATTGATTACGATTTAATTCGTGAGCAGATTTTAGTTGCGGCTGGAACTCCGATTTCAGGTAAAAACTACACTCCGAAATTACATTCTATTGAATGTCGTATCAATGCGGAAGATCCTTTTAATGACTTTAGACCTTCACCGGGTAAAATTACAACTTTACATGCTCCAGGTGGACATGGAGTAAGACTAGATACTCACGTATATTCTGGATATACTATTCCACCTAATTACGATTCAATGATTGCTAAGTTAATTACTACTGCTCAAACTAGAGAAGAGGCAATCCACAAAATGAAACGTGCATTAGACGAGTTCGTGATTGAGGGAATTAAGACAACTATTCCTTTCCACAGACAATTAATGGATGATCCAAATTACATTGCTGGTGTTTATACGACAGCATTTATGGAATCTTTTAAGATGAAACCTCTTGAACAGGAATAATAAAAAAAGCCTACACATTTGTGTAGGCTTTTTTCATTATTACTATCCTCTTAACTTCTTTTAACTTCTTTTAACTTACTCCTACTAAGAAGTAATAGAGCCTTGACAAGATTACAATTTTGGTAAACAAATAAGCCATAAAACGAAGTTTTATTTAATAGCAGTTAAAAAAAAGATGAAAAAAAACAAGGGTTATTAAAAACAAACATTATATTTGAGCATAATTTATTTATTTTTATACAATGCAAACAGGCGTAGTTAAGTTCTTCAATGAAGACAAAGGTTTTGGTTTTATTACTAATGACATGACAAACGAAGACATTTTTGTTCACATCACAGGATTAAGAAGCAAAAATATCGAACAAGGCAACAAAGTTTCTTATTCTGAAGAAAAAGGAAAAAAAGGACTTATCGCTACTGATGTTACAATTATTGAAGATTAATTTATCATCATATAATTAACATTTTTCACTGAGCCATCTTAATTACTTTAAGATGGCTTTTTATATACTTTAACATTCTATTTTTATTTAGTCTTATTTCATATTGCTGCATTAATCTTAAATACCTCATATTCATCAAACTCCTGATTTTGTTATCAAAAACCTACTAGTTATATTTGTGATATTCTTAACACAAATATTTGATAACCTATGCAAATAAGTCAACTCGATTTTATTCCAATTTTAATGCAATTAGGCTTAGCAGCAGGTTTCGTATCCTTGACAATATGGGTATCTGCAAAACTAGGGCCTAAGAAGCATTCCAAGATTAAAGACAGTACTTGGGAATGTGGTTTAGATTCTTTAGGAAGCGCCAGGATCCCATTTAATGTGAAATACTTCTTAGTAGCAATCCTATTTGTATTATTTGATGTAGAAGTCGTTTTTCTATACCCATGGGCTGTAAACTTTTTAGAGCTTGGATGGGAAGGATTAGCTAAAATGGGAATCTTCCTATTTTTAATTTTAATTGGTCTTCTTTATGAGTTCAAAAGAAAAGGACTCGAGTGGGACTAAAAACAGCATGTTATGAGTGATAAAAAATATACAACCGTTGAAGCTCCTGAAGGTTTTGTAGGGGAAGGATACTTTGCAACCAAACTCAGCTCAGTAGTAGGGCTAGCAAGAGCAAATTCAATGTGGCCATTACCTTTTGCTACTTCATGTTGCGGAATCGAATTTATGGCAACTATGGCATCCACATACGATGTAGCTAGATTCGGATCGGAGAGGATGAGCTTCTCCCCTCGACAAGCCGATATGCTAATGGTGATGGGAACTATTTCTAAAAAGATGGCACCTATTCTTCGACAAGTCTATGAACAAATGGCAGAACCTAAGTGGGTAATTGCAGTAGGAGCTTGTGCTAGTTCAGGTGGGATCTTTGATACTTACTCTGTTTTACAAGGTATAGATAAAGTTATTCCAGTAGATGTCTACGTACCAGGATGCCCTCCAAGGCCAGAGCAAATACTAGATGGAATCATGCGTTTACAGGAAATCGTGAAAAATGAATCTGTTAACCGAAGAGGCTCCAAAGAATATGATGATTTACTTAAATCCTATAACTTAAATAAATAGCATGGCATTAGATTATTCCATCATACAAGATACTTTACAAGAGAAATTTAATGGAGCTATTAAACAAGCACATATCCAACATGATATCCTTGTATTAGAAGTATGCAGTGAACAAATTCATCCAATTATTGAGTTTTTAAAGCAAGATCCTGTACTAAACTTCAATTTCTTAACTGATTTATGTGGTATACACTACCATCAGGAACCAGTTGAACGACAACTAGCAGTGGTTTACCATCTTCATAATTGGCAAGACAATATTCGTTTAAGACTTAAGACGTTTTTAAACATAAAAAATCCTCAAGTAGAATCTGTTACAGATTTATTTAAAAGCGCGAATTGGCAAGAAAGAGAAACATTTGATTTTTACGGTATAGTATTTAAAAATCACCCTCAATTGAAGCGTATTTTAAATATGGATGAAATGGGATCTTTCCCATTACGAAAAGATTTTCCTTTAGAAGATTCCCAACGAACGGATAAAGATGACCGTTTCTTCGGAAGAACAGTTCACAACTGTTAGAACTAACCTTTTAAAATCAAATTCATGTCTGACTTATTATTACCACCAGAGCAACGATATGCCAAATTAATTGAGGAGAAATTTCAACAAGACGGTACTGAACTACAAATTTTAAACCTTGGACCTACCCACCCTGCTACACATGGAATCTTTCAAAATATAATTTTGTTAGATGGTGAAAAGGTAATTGATGGAGAAGGCACAGTAGGTTATATTCATAGAGCATTTGAAAAAATAGCAGAGAATCGTCCGTTTTATCAAATCAATGTCTTAACAGATCGGTTAAATTATTGCTCCTCCCCTATTAACAATACAGCTTGGTGGATGACTGTAGAAAAAGCATTATCTATTGAAATTCCCAAACGCGTACAATATATGCGTGTTATCGTAATGGAACTAGCTAGAATTGCCGATCATATTATATGTAGTTCTGTAATGGGTGTAGATACAGGTGCATTAACTGGGTTCTTATACGTATTCCAATACAGAGAAAAAATTTATGAGATTTTTGAAGAAATATCAGGCGCACGACTAACCACTAATATGGGAAGAATTGGAGGTTTTGAAAGAGATTGGAGTCCTAAAGTATTCCAATTAATTGAGGAATTTCTAAGCGAATTCCCAACAATTTGGAAAGAATTTGAAAGCCTTTTATCTAGAAATAGAATCTTCATGGATAGGACGGTTAATGTTGGCGGTATTAGTGCTGAAGATGCAATTAATTTTGGTTTTACTGGTCCTAACTTAAGAGCTGCAGGAGTAGATTATGATGTGAGAGTAGCTACACCTTATTGTTCTTATGAAGATTTTGATTTCGATATACCTGTAGGGACATCAGGAGATTGCTATGACCGTTTTTGTGTTAGAAACGCAGAAGTATGGGAAAGTATGAAAATTATCAAACAAGCTCTAGAGAAAATGCCTGAGGGCCCATTTCATGCCGATGTTCCCGACTATTATCTACCTCCTAAAGAGGATGTGTATACTAATATGGAAGCATTAATCTATCATTTTAAAATTATAATGGGAGAAATCCCTGTACCAGTTACAGAACTTTACTTCCCTGTAGAAGGTGGAAATGGTGAATTGGGATTTTATTTAATCACAGATGGCAGTAGGACTCCATATAGACTTCATTTTAGAAGACCTTGCTTTATTATTTATCAAGCATATAATGATATTGTAAGAGGCGGAATGTTATCAGATGCTATTATAACTTTATCCAGTTTAAACATTATTGCTGGGGAATTAGATGCTTAAGAAAATGGAAAATAAAATATATAAACAGACTATAAATATCACCGAGGACCTTCAAAAAAGAATCGATGAACTTTTAAGCCAGTATCCTCATGATAAAAGAAAGTCAGCTTTACTTCCGATACTACATGAAGTACAAGATGCTCATGAAAACTGGTTAAGTGTAGATTTAATGGATAAGGTTGCTCAAATTATTGGAATATTACCTATAGAGGTATATGAAGTAGTAACCTTCTATAGTATGTTCAATCAAAAACCAGTAGGAAAATACTCTTTTGAATTTTGTGTTACATCTTGTTGTGCAATCAAAGGCGCGGAAGACATAGTAGATTATACTTGTAATAAGTTAAACATTCAACCTGGAGAGACAACTAAAGATGGTATGTTTTCAGTTGTTCAAGTACAATGCTTGGGGGCTTGTGGTTATGCACCTATGATGCAGTTAGGAGATTTTTACAAAGAAAACCTTACCCCACAAAAAATAGATGATATAATCCAAGATTGTATCGATGGAAAAATAACCTTACATGATAAATAGTAATATGGCAAAGAAAATATTATTAGATAAAATAAATATACCTGGTATAAAATCCTATGAGGTTTATCGTGAAAATGGTGGCTACAACTCTGTGGAGAAAGCATTAAAAACCATGTCACCAGATGAAATTACAGAAGAGGTTAAAGCTTCAGGTATTCGAGGAAGAGGTGGAGCTGGATTCCCTGTAGGACTAAAATGGAGTTTTATTGATAAAAAATCAGGTAAACCTCGTCACTTAGTTTGTAATGCGGATGAATCTGAACCTGGTACTTTTAAAGACCGCTACTTAATGGAACATATACCTCATCTATTAATAGAAGGGATGATTACTTCAAGTTATGCACTTGGGGCTAACTTATCCTACATCTATATAAGAGGAGAATATATGTGGGTTTTTAAAATATTAGAAAGAGCCATTAAAGAAGCTTACCAAAATGGATGGTTAGGTAAAAATATTCTGGGAACAGATTACAATCTCGATTTATATGTTCACTGTGGTGCAGGAGCATATATATGTGGAGAAGAAACTGCTCTTCTAGAATCTTTAGAGGGAAAAAGAGGAAATCCAAGAATGAAACCACCTTTCCCTGCTGTAAGTGGACTTTGGGGCAATCCTACAGTAGTAAATAATGTTGAGTCTATTGCCAATGTGCCTTGGATTGTTAATAATTCTGGAGAAGAATATGCTAAAATAGGTATAGGACGTTCAACAGGAACCAAATTAATTTCTGCTTCAGGCCATATCAAAAATCCTGGAGTATATGAAATTGAATTAGGTTTAAGTGTTTATGACTTTATAAATTCTCCTGAATATTGTGGAGGAATGATGGACGATCGCCCTTTAAAAGCTCTAATCCCTGGAGGTTCATCTGTGCCTATTCTACCTGCCCACTTGATTTATAAAACCGCAGAGGGAAATGATCGTTTAATGACCTATGAATCTCTATCTGATGGAGGATTTGAAACAGGATCTATGCTAGGTTCAGGAGGTTTTATTGTATACAATGATACAGCTTGTATCGTAAGAAACACTTGGAACTTCTCCCGATTTTATGCACATGAAAGCTGTGGACAATGTTCTCCATGTAGAGAAGGTACAGGCTGGTTAGAAAAAGTACTTTTTCGAATAGAAAATGGAACAGGAACACTTGCAGACATAGACCTTCTATGGAGTATACAAAGCAATATTGAAGGAAATACCATATGTCCTTTAGGTGATGCAGCAGCTTGGCCTGTAGCAGCAGCGATTAGACATTTTAGAGATGAATTTGAATATCATGTTCTTTATCCTGAAAAAGTAAAACAGAGAGATCACTTCAAAAGTGAACCGTTTTCTCAGGTAAAAAATATGATTTCTAAATAACTAGGTTGAATAGCAATTATACAATCTTAATTCAGTACAGTTTATGAAAGTTACTATTGATGGACATGAAATAGAGGTAGAACCAGGAACAACAATTCTACAAGCAGCAAGAAAAATAGGGGGAGAATTAGTACCACCTGCAATGTGCTATTACTCTAAATTAGAAGATACGGGAGGAAAATGTAGAGCTTGTTTAGTAGAGGTTTGCAAAGGAAGTGAAGCAGATCCACGCCCAATGCCAAAATTGATGGCATCTTGTAAAACAGGTGTAATGGAAGGTATGGAAGTTAAATCCATCACCTCAGAAAGAGTATTAGAAGCGCGTAAAGCGGTAACAGAATTCTTACTAATTAATCACCCTTTAGATTGCCCAATTTGTGATCAAGCAGGAGAATGTGATTTGCAAAATTTAGCTTTTGCCCACGGAAAAGAGCAAAAAAGATACCAAGAAGAAAAAAGAACATTCACCCCAGAAAACATAGGAGACAATATTCAATTACATATGAATAGATGTATTCTTTGTTACCGTTGTATCAAAGTGGCTGAACAACTTACTGATGAACGTTTTCAAGGAGTTTGTGGAAGAGGAGAACATGCCCAAATTTCCACTTATGTTCATGCTGCAATTGAAAATGACTTTTCAGGTAATATGATTGATGTATGCCCGGTAGGAGCTTTAACAGATAAAACATATCGATTTAAATCTAGAGTTTGGTTCAACAAGCCATACAATGCACATAGAAATTGTACAAAATGTTCTGGAGAAGTTGTTTTATGGATGTTTGGAGATGAAATACACCGCGTATCGGCACGCAAAGATCATTATAATGAAGTTGAAGAATTTATTTGTAATAGCTGCCGATTTGACCATAAGCAAAAAGAAGATTGGGTTATTGAAGGACCTAAAAAATTCGAAAAATCCTCTGTAATTAACCAAAACAACTACACACAAAAACTAGACAAAGTGGTTATTGATACCGATCCTTTAATCTTAAAGGGACGTGAGCAAGATAGAGTAAAAATCAGTATGAAACAGGTTCCATTTGACCAGCATGAGTCAAAAGAATTCTTAGAATAAATAAGTAGGAATATGGATAAGACTATAATTATAGATAAAGCAGTAATCATTATTGCTGTGTTTGCATTAACCATGCTAATGGCCATGTATGCTACTTTAGCAGAGCGTAAAATAGCAGCTTGGATTCAAGATCGCTTAGGACCCAATCGCGCAGGTAAAGGTGGTATTCTACAACCTTTAGCCGACGGGATGAAGCTCTTTGCAAAAGAGGAATATGAACCTAATACCCCAAATAAATTTTTATTCAAATTTGGACCTTTTTTATCCATGACACTTGCTCTTATGACAAGCGCAGTAATTCCATGGGGAGACAAATTACATTTATTTGGAAGGGATATAGAGTTACAAGCAGCCAATTTAAACGCTAGTTTACTATTTGTATTAGCAGTTTTATCAGTAGGTGTATATGGTATTATGATTGGTGCATGGGCATCAAATAATAAATATTCTTTAATGAGTGGAATCAGGGCTGCTTCTCAAATGATTTCTTACGAAATTGCTATGGGACTTTCCCTTATTGGACTTTTATTAGTTACTCAAACATTAAGCTTAAAAGACATTGCACTTCAACAAAACGGCATGAACTGGAATGTATTTTATCAACCAGTAGGTTTTGTTATTTTTCTGATTTGTTCCTTTGCTGAAACAAACAGAGCTCCATTTGATTTAGCAGAATGTGAACAAGAGCTAATTGGAGGGTTCCACACCGAGTATTCCTCTATGAAAATGGGATTCTATCTGTTTTCTGAATATGCCAACCTATTTATTGCATCTACTATTATTTCCGTCTTATATTTTGGAGCATATAATTATCCAGGATTTGATTGGGTAAATGCAAATTGGGGAGTAAATCCAGCTAACCTTTTAGGAATGGCAGCTTTATTTATAAAAATTTGTTTCTTCATTTTCGTTTTTATGTGGGTTAGATGGACTTTACCACGTTTCCGCTACGACCAATTAATGTCTTTAGGATGGAAAAGCTTAATCCCTCTTTCTCTGCTAAACCTAGTGGTTACAGCAATAGTTATTTTACTTTTAAATTAATTTGACATGTCAGTAAACAATTATTCATTATCCGGCAGGAAGAAAACAGTCTCAGACAAGAAACTAACTTGGAGCGAAAAACTATACCTTATCGCAATTATAAAAGGAATGATGGTTACCTTAAAGCACATGTTTAGAAAGAAGGTTACTATTGCTTACCCTGAAAAAACAAGACCTTTTAGTCCTGTGTATAGAGGTAAGCATACTTTAATGAGAGATGAGCAAGGTAGAGAACGCTGTACTGCATGTGGACTTTGTTCTTTAGCTTGTCCAGCAGAAGCAATTACAATGAAAGCTGCCGAAAGAACATCAGAGCAACTGCATTTATATAGAGAAGAGAAATATGCTGAAATATATGAAATCAATATGTTGCGTTGTATTTTTTGTGGACTATGTGAAGAGGCTTGTCCAAAACAAGCAATCTACCTTACTAAATCAGGAAAAATCACTGCTTCTGATACCACAAGAGAAAGTTTCATTTTCGGAAAAGATAAGTTAGTAATGCCTTTGCAACAGGCAATTGAAAATTCAAATCAAGCCTAATTATGATCGATATTATTTTTTATATACTCTGCACTATCACCTTAGGAAGTGCAATGCTTACGGTTTTGAGTAAAAACCCTATTCACAGTGCATTATGGCTTGTGGTGAGTTTTTTCTCAATAGCTGGCCATTATATATTATTAAACTCCCAATTTCTTGGCTTAGTACATATCATGGTTTATTCAGGTGCAATTATGATTTTAATGTTATTCACCATAATGTTAATGAATCTAAACATTAGTCATGAGGTATCAAAACCAGTTGTAACAAAAATAGTTGCAACACTATCTTTCTGCTTAATTGGTTTGCTGTTACTATCCATTACAATTAGAGGAACACAGGCCTATGAGCTGCATTATGCAAATGAACAAATCGACTTTCAATCTGTACAAGTTTTAGGTAAAGTATTACTTAATGAATATGTCCTACCTTTTGAAATGGTAGGTATCCTTCTTCTTTTAGCAATGATCGGAGCAGTATTGATATCTAAAAAGGACAAAGTCCAAAAAACAGTATAACTATGGGAAATGTAATTGAAATTATAGGTATTGAAAAATACATTTACTTATCCATCCTATTATTCTGTATAGGAGTATTTGGTATTCTATATCGAAGAAACGCAATAGTAATGTTTATGTGTATTGAGATAATGCTTAACTCAGCAAATATGCTTTTAGTAGCCTTCTCCACTTACCATCAGGATGCGCAAGGTCAAATATTTGTTTTCTTTACTATGGCAGTTGCTGCAGCAGAAGTTGCCGTAGGATTAGCTATTCTAGTAAGTATATACAGAAACATTGGCTCCATTGATATTGATAAATTAAAAAACCTTAAAGGCTAACTCCATATGGATACAAATATAATTTTACTTTTATTGTTAGTCCCTTTACTGGGATCTATTATAAATCTACTTTTTGGCAAAAAGCTAGGTAATAACTCAGGGATACTTGCAACATTAGCTATTTTAATTTGCTTTATCATCTCCGTTTTTGCTTTCATTGAAGTAGATAAATCAGGACAGCCAATTCAAGTGGATCTTTTCCAGTGGATGGCCTTATCGAACTTTCATATTTCTTTTGGCTTTCTTTTAGATCAGCTTTCCTTGTTATGGTTACTTTTCATAACAGGTATAGGTACTTTGATTCATTGGTATTCTATAAGCTATATGAAATCAGATCCTAATGTGGATAAGTATTTTAGTTATTTAAACTTATTCATCTTTTTCATGATATTGTTAGTAAGTGGTAGTAACTTGTTAATAACTTTCATTGGATGGGAAGGTGTTGGATTATGCTCTTATTTACTGATTGGCTTTTGGTATAAAGAAAAACAGAATAATAATGCAGCTAAAAAAGCTTTTATCATAAATAGGATTGGTGACTTAGGTTTTTTAATTGGTGTTTTCATTCTTGCAATGTTATTTAATTCTTTGGATTATATGACAATAAAAGAAACCTTACTTCAAGGTACAAACAACCAAATAAATACATGGATTTCATGGGCAGCACTAGCATTATTTATTGGTGCAATAGGAAAAAGTGCACAAATTCCTTTGTACACTTGGTTGCCAGATGCAATGGCCGGACCTACTCCAGTTTCTGCATTAATACACGCTGCAACTATGGTTACAGCAGGTATATTTTTAATCACAAGAATGAATTTTGTTTTTGACTTAGCTCCAACAGTACAAAACATAATAGCTATTATTGGGGCTTTTACTGCCTTATTTGCTGCTAGTATTGGTCTAGTTCAAAATGATATCAAAAAAGTACTTGCCTATTCAACTGTCTCTCAACTAGGATTAATGTTTTTAGCACTTGGATTTGGAGCATATGAAAATGCAGTTTTCCACGTGGTAACACATGCTTTCTTTAAAGCTTGTTTATTCCTAGGAGCTGGTTCTGTTATTCATGCTATGGCAGGGGATCAAGATATTAGAAATATGGGTGGACTTAATAAGTTTATGAAGGCAACCTCAGCAACTTTTTTACTAGCAACTTTAGCAATTGCTGGTATCCCTCCTTTCTCAGGCTTCTTCTCAAAAGATGAGATTCTTATTAGTGCATTTGAGCATAATAAGTTTCTTTACATTATTGCAATGATAGCTTCTATTATGACGGCTTTCTATATGTTTAGAGTGTTATTCTTAACTTTTTTCAAGAATTTTAGAGGAACACAAGAGCAAAAGAATCAATTACATGAAAGTCCAAAATCCATGACAATTCCATTATGGATTCTAGGTATTTGCTCCTTAATTGCTGGAGTGATAGGTCTTCCTGGAAATAGCTGGTTAAATCACTATCTATCTCCTATAATAACCAAAAAAGGCAGCTATGAAATCCACCATTTTGGAACCACTGAATATATGGTAATAGCAATTGCCTTGATAGGTGCTATTATAGGTTTAGTAATTGCTTATACCAAATACATTAAAAATGCACAAGTACCTCAAGCGGATGACCAAATCAAAGGTTTACATAAAGTACTTTATGAGAAATTCTACATTGACCAATTCTATGATTTGATTATTGTAAAACCAATCTTCTTATTAGCAGATTTATGTAAAAACGTGATTGAAGTGGCTATTTCTGGTACAGTATTTAGCTTGGCAAAAATAACAGACGGTTTATCTGAGCAAGGTAAAAAGGTACAAAATGGGAACATTGGTTTATACCTATTTGCTTTTGTTTTAGGTATATGTGTTATTTTATATTATTTATTCATTGTAAGATAATTTTTAAAGATGAACGTTACTATATTATTAATAACCTTATTAGTAGGAGCATTTGCCACGTATATTTCGGGCAAAAAATTAGCCAGTAAAGTTACATTACTTTTTGGACTAGTGGCATTCATACAAACAATTGTATTAATATGCCAACATAATCAAGGATTAGATACTAGCTATATAACTCAATGGGTAAATAAACCCAATATACATTTTGCATTAAAAGCAGATGGACTTTCTTTAGCACTTGTCTTACTAACAACTAGTTTAACTCCAATTATCATTTGGAGTTCGATTTGTGATACGATAAAAAAACCACACATATTTTATGGTTTAATTATGTTTATGTGTTTTGCAATGACAGGTACCTTTTTGGCAAGCGATGGTCTTTTGTATTACATATTTTGGGAATTGGCTTTACTTCCTATTTACTTTATTGTTTTACTTTGGAGTAATGCCGATAGCACTTCTATTAAAAAGACAGTATTGACCTTTTTCATCTATACTTTTGCAGGTTCATTATTTATGTTAGCTGGCCTAATATACCTTTATACTAAAACCAATAGTTTCCTATTATTGGACTTATATAAAGCAAATTTAAGTTTGAAAGAACAATATTGGGTATTCTTAGCTTTCTTTGCTGCTTATGCGGTTAAGATTCCTATTTTCCCTTTCCATACTTGGCAGGCTTCTACCTATGAAAAAGCTCCTACCGCAGGAACTATGCTTTTAGCAGGAATAATGTTGAAAATGGGTTTATATTCGGTAATAAGATGGCAGTTGCCAATAACTCCTTCTATCTCCAAACAACTAATGCCAGTTATTCTTGTATTATGTCTAATTGGTTTAGTATTTGGTTCCCTAATGGCATTAAGACAAAAGAATATTAAGAAATTCTTTGCTTACTCTTCTCTTGCTCACGTAGGACTAATTGCTGCTGGAGCCTATACCTTAACTTTAGATGGTTTCAGAGGAGCAGTTTTACAAATGCTTGCACATGGATTTGTAATTGTTGGTCTTTTTTATGTAGCTAGTATTATAGAAAAAAGATATCAAACTTTAGATATTTCTCAAATGGGAGCAATCAGAGAACAAGCTCCTAAGTTTGCTACAGCTTTCTTATTCCTACTATTTGCTTCTATAGGTTTACCAGGTACATTCAGTTTCATTGGAGAGTTCAATATACTTTATGGTTTATCGCATATTAATATATGGTATGCCATCGTAGGAGGTACTACTATTATTTTAGGGGCTTTTTATATGTTAAGAATGTTTCAAAAATCAATGTTAGGGTCTTCTACAAGTAAGGTATTCAAAGACCTTGACTTCAGAGAAGGTTGCATACTGACTTTATTAATAGGTGTAATAGTTTTCTTTGGTATTTATCCAAAACCTATAGTAGATCTAATTACTCCTTCCTTAATTGAGATTGTTTCCTATATCAAGTAAAAAATTAGATCGTCTAAAACAAAAGATCATCACCCTTCAAAATTCAACAAATGAATACATTAATAGCAATTGGCGTATTAGCGGTTTTAGTACTTATTTTAGAGATAATCAACTTACGTAAATTGGTCATTCCAGTTAGTATAGTTGGTCTATTAGCTATTTTAATCTACACCGTTTACAATATTGACCACGTAGAATCTTACTATAATAGTATGTTTATTTCTACTAGGTTTTCTTCGGCATTTTCTTCTTTATTTATAGGACTTACCATTGCAATCCTAGCTCTTAGCAAGAATTTTTATAAGCAAAGCTTTTCAAAAATAGCCGACTATGTCTCTCTAAAAATATTTTTATTAATGGGAGCAATTTGTATGGTAAGCTTTGGAAATATGGCCATGTTTTTTCTAGGTTTAGAAATACTTTCTATTTCATTATATGTACTTTGTGGAAGTGATCCCAAAAACATTAAAAGTAATGAAGCAGCCATGAAGTACTTCCTTCTAGGGTCTTTTGCCTCTGGAGCAATTTTATTTGGTATCGCACTTGTTTATGGAGCAACAGGCTCTTTTAATATGCAACAAATTGCTGATATTTCTCTAAATAATGCTTTACCTGTTTGGTATTCCTTAGGTAGTATGCTTATCATTATTGGAATGTTATTTAAAGTAGCAGCTGTGCCATTTCATTTTTGGGCACCAGATGTTTACCAAGGGGCTCCTACTTTAACTACTGCAATGATGAGTACTTTAGTTAAAGTAACAGCTATAGCTACCCTTTTTAAACTTTCTCAAGAATTACTACCAAGCATTACACAAAATGTTACTTTAGTTCTAGTAGTTATTGCGATACTTTCTATGACTGTAGGGAACATCATGGCGATACGCCAAAAAAGTGTCAAACGCCTTCTAGCCTACTCTGGAATTTCCCATGCAGGTTTTATGATGATAGCATTAACTTCACTTACTGATTTAGGTGCGTCCAATCTTTTCTATTATGCTGTAGCTTATAGTGTGGCGGGAATTGCTGCTTTTAGTATACTAATAGCTGTAACCCAAGATAAAGACAATGATTACATAGAGAATTTTAAAGCATTAGGTTATACTAACCCACTTTATGCTATCATAATGACAGTAGCTTTACTTTCTATGGGAGGTATTCCGATCTTTGCAGGTTTCTTTGCTAAGTTCTTTTTATTAACTCAAGCACTAGAAAATGGTTATATAGCATTAGTAATCTTTGCTGTTATTAACTCCTTTATTAGTATCTACTATTACATGAAGATTGTTATAGCAATGTACTGGGATAAAGACCAACAACAAGAGCCTGTTTCTAATAAACTATGTATACAAGTAATTGGTGTACTTGCAATCCTAATTAATATTATAATCGGAATATATCCAAGCCTAATAACTAATTTTTTTTAGTTTTTTATTGAAAAAGATTTTTTATAAAGAATTTTTCATATATTAGCCCCATAAAGATAAACATGAAAACAAATAACTTACATACAAATTGGTGGAGCAGACTAAATCCGAGTTGGGATTCAGTTGGATCATGTATGTAATTCAAGTTTTTGATTTTTTAAGATAAAAACGAATACAAAATATACAAAGCCTACTAGAGTCTCTCTAGTAGGCTTTTTTTTTTACAAATTATTTTTCATTACGATTATGCAATTTATTAATACATTTTTATCATGGTGGTGGCAGTCCAATTCCCAAAAAGAATTCGGTTGATCCCCCTGTATATATATATTAATTTTTTAGTAATAATAATATAAAATAGGTCTTCTGAATTTTTCGGAAGACCTGTTTTTTTTTTAATCTAACACAAAACGCATCATGACTTTCCAAACCTTATACAAAAAAGAACTTGCCGATTTACATACTCCAGTGGAGCTATATTTAAAACTACGTGACAAATTTCCACATAGCTTTCTACTTGAGAGTTCTCAATACAATAGTAAAGAAAACAATTATACCTATATCTGTTTAGACCCTATTGCCAGCTTTATTTCTACTAAAGAAGAAACTATCGTTACAAAACCCAACTCCGAAAAAACCTTTCTAGCCAATAGTGCTATTGATATTACACAGGAGTTAACTAAATTCATCAATAGTTTTAAAGTAGAAAAAGATCAAAATATTGCTTTTATAAATAATGGCCTATTTGGATATTCTAACTACGAAAGTTTAGAATTATTCCAAGATATTGAACTACAAAAAAGCACTTATAACTTACCTGTCATTCAATACCACTTCTTTAGATACCTATTAGTTTTTAATCATTTTAATAATGACTTATATATTATAGAACATGTTGAGCAAAACAAGCAACCTACCCTTGATAATATTATTGAACTTTTGAAATGCGCATCACCAAGTGCTTATCCTTTCAAAAACATTTCCAAGGAACAAACAAATCAAAGCGATCAGGAGTTTATGGAAAGCTTGAAAGAAGTACATAACCATTGTAAAAAAGGAGATGTTTTTCAATTAGTCTTATCAAGAGGATATGAGCAAAAATTCCAAGGAGATGACTTTAATGTGTACCGAACATTAAGAAGTATTAACCCATCTCCTTACTTATTTTATTTTGATTATGGAAATTTCAAAATATTCGGCTCTTCCCCAGAAGCCCAACTAGTGGTAAAAAATAATAAAGCTTATATACATCCTATTGCTGGAACTTTTAAAAGAACCCATGATACCAATAAAGATAAAGAGTTAGCTATTGCCTTACAAAATGACCCCAAAGAGAGTGCTGAGCACATTATGCTAGTGGATCTAGCCAGAAATGACTTAAGTATAGAAAGTAACAAGGTAGAGGTAGAAGAGTTCAAAAAAGTGGAATACTACTCTCATGTAATTCACTTAGTTTCTAAAGTAAGTGGTGTGCTCGAGAATCAAAGTAAATCCATAAACGTCTTTAAAAATACTTTCCCTGCTGGTACACTCTCCGGGGCCCCTAAACGAAAAGCAATAGAATTAATCAATAAATACGAAACAAAATCTCGTGGGTTTTATGGTGGAAGTGTTGGTATTCTAGGTCTAGATGGAAATATAAATCAAGCAATATTTATCCGTTCTGTCCTAAGTTTAAATAACACCCTACATTATCAAGCTGGTTGTGGGGTAGTAATTCTATCCAATTTACAGAGTGAATTACAGGAAATAAACAACAAATTAACCGCAGTTAGAACAGCAATTAATCTTGCTCAAAATATATAAAATGATGAACATACTTGTAATAGATAACTACGACTCCTTTGTTTATAACATTGTTTACATACTAAAACAACATAAAGAAGTAAGTGTCCAAGTAGTCAAAAATGATAAGATCGATTTTAATGAACTACAAAAATTCGACAAAATTCTATTATCTCCAGGACCTGGAAATCCACAAGAAAATGGACAGCTAATGCAGCTTATTGAACAATGTGCTTCCACTAAAGATATACTAGGAGTCTGTTTAGGGCATCAAGCTTTAGGAGTATACTTCGGAGCTACATTGAAACAATTAGAAAATCCCTTACATGGAATAAGCTCTCCAATGGCAATTTTAGAGAAAGATTACCTTTTCAATGGTATCAAACAAGATAGTTCCATCGGCCATTATCATTCATTAGTCCTTAGCGATTTACCAGATTCACTAATTGCACTTTCGGTAGATAATAATCAAAATATTATGGCCTTTAAGCATAAAGAATATTCTATTCGAGCAGTACAATTTCATCCAGAATCTATACTTACAACGGATGGAAAAACGATTATTGACAACTGGATAAAAAATTAAATTATGAAAGAAATATTACATCTATTAGCCCAACAAAAAACCTTGTCTTTTGAAAAAGCTAAACAAGTACTAATAAACATGGCTAACCATGAATATACCCAAATACAAACTGCTGCTTTACTAAGTTGCTTTTCTATGCGTGCTATTACCTTAGAAGAACTTAAAGGCTTTAGAGCAGCAATGTTAGAATTGTGTACAAAAATTGATCTATCAGAATTCAATCCCATGGACCTTTGCGGAACAGGTGGAGATGGAAAAGATACTTTTAATATATCTACTCTATCTAGCTTTGTGGTAGCTGGTGCAGGAATCCCTGTTGCTAAACACGGAAATTATGGTGTTTCTTCCATTTCAGGTTCTTCGAGTGTGATGGAAAACTTAGGAATTCATTTCACAAGTGATACCCAGCGTTTAAAACAACAATTAGCTCAAGCAAACATTTGCTTTTTACATGCTCCCTTATTCCATCCCGCGATGCATAATATTGCAAGCGTACGTAAAGAGTTAGGGGTTAAAACATTTTTTAATATGTTAGGTCCCTTGACTAATCCATGCAGTCCAAAGGTTCAATTAATTGGTTTATCCAACTTAGAGCTCTTGCGTATGTATCAGTACTTATTACAACAAGCCAATACACAATATACAATTATACACTCCCTTGATGGATACGATGAATGTAGCTTAACTCAGTCATGTAAAATAGTTACAAATCAACAGGAAAAAATCATTGACTCTACGTATTTCGATCTGCCTGCTATATCAGCACAAAGTATTGAGGGTGGAAAAACTGCTGAAGAATCTGCCTATATTTTCTGGCAAATTTTAAAGGGTAAAGGAACAGATCAGCAAAATAGTGTCGTTTTTGCCAATAGTGCCTTAGCAATACATACCTACTATCCTAATTTAAGCATACATGAATCAATGGAGCTAGCCAAAGAGTCTCTATTAGGAAAAAAAGCAAAAGAAAAATTTGAAATATTACGTCAGCTATGAGAAATATACTACAAGAAATAAAAGAAAATAAACTACAAGAACTTAACTTAAGAAAAAAACAAAGGTCTATTGCGGATTTAGAATCCAGCGCTGTCTTTTCTAAAAAAGGTAAGTCTATTTCACAAGCAATCTCAGATCCTTCCAAAAATGGTTTAATCACAGAGTTTAAAAGACAATCTCCATCTAAAGGAATAATCAGAGAAAATGCTCAAGTAGACTATTTCATAGAAACCTATCAAAATAATGGTGCTTCTGCTATTTCAGTATTACATGATCAAGATTATTTTGGTGCGGATAAGATGGATTTAAAAAAAGCATGCGAAATAGCTCAAATTCCCATTTTGCAAAAAGACTTTATAGTAGATTCTTATCAAATTATAGAAGCAAAAGCTATTGGAGCTGATGCAATTTTACTTATTGCAAAAATACTAGAAGACCAGCAAATCAAAGATTATATAGATTTAGCCCACCAAATTGGACTAGAGGTACTTTTAGAAACGCAAAGCCAAGAAGAAATAGAAAGATGTAAGGATTTAAATTTTGACCTAATTGGCATCAACAATCGCAATTTAATCAACTTCCAAGTGGATATTCAAAATAGTATTGAACTAGCAAAACGCTTACCAAGTAATGCTATAAAAATTGCTGAAAGCGGTCTGGATAGTCCCAAAGTCATTAAAACTTTAAAGGAAAATGGCTTCAATGGCTTTTTAATGGGAGAATATTTTATGAGGAAAGCGGATCCTAAACAGGCGCTTTGTGCCTTAATTAATCAACTAAATGCGTAAGTTAATTAAAATTTGTGGCTTAACACAGCAACAAAACATCGAGCAAATAAATCAGTTAAACCCCGACTTGATAGGCTATATATTTTATGAGAAATCTAAAAGGTATATACCTTCCATACCTAAATTAGATCAAAGTAATTTGAATGGGATAAAGAAAGTAGGGGTTTTTGTACATGCTTCAAAAGAATTTATCCTAGCAAAAATACAAGAGTTTGACTTAGATTACATCCAGCTTCACTCCGATGAGACGCCAAGTAATTGTGCATTTTTTCAGAGTAAAAATATTAAGGTAATTAAGGCATTCTCTATATCAAAGGCTAGCGACTTTCAAAAGACAACCCCTTATGAAGGCTATTGTACTCATTTCATTTTTGATACAAAGACCCCTTTATATGGCGGTAGTGGTGAAACCTTCTCATGGGAGCTATTAAAAAATTACACAGGAACAACTCCCTTTTTACTAAGTGGAGGTATCAATAACCAAAATATAACACAAGCTTTAAAACTAGAGCATTGCCAATTAGTAGGTTTTGATATTAATAGCGGAGTTGAAGATTCTCCAGGATTAAAGAACATAGAAAAAACACAACAAATAATAAAAACAATACGTCATGAATAATTCATTCGATCCAGATTTCAACGGTTACTATGGCAACTTTGGAGGTGCATTTATCCCGGAGATGTTATACCCTAACATACAAGAATTACAAAATAACTATCTTCAAATTTTACAAGACCCACAATTTCAACAAGAGCTAGACCAGCTACTAAAAGACTATGTAGGTAGACCTACTCCACTTTTCTTATCGAAGAATTTATCCAAGCAATTCAATGCTAAAATCTACTTGAAAAGAGAGGATCTAAATCATACAGGAGCACATAAAATTAATAATACTGTTGGACAAATTTTATTGGCTAAACGATTAAATAAGCAACATATTATTGCTGAAACCGGAGCAGGACAACACGGAGTAGCTACTGCCACAACATGTGCACTTTTAGGCTTAAAATGTACTATTTATATGGGAGCAATAGATATAGAGCGTCAAAAACCAAACGTGGAAAGAATGAAGATGTTAGGAGCAACAGTAGTTCCTGCCCATAGTGGAAGTAAGACACTAAAGGATGCAACTAACGAAGCAATTAGACATTGGATTAATAATCCTACAGAATCTCATTATGTAATTGGTTCTGTAGTTGGACCACATCCCTACCCAGATATGGTTGCTAAATTTCAGTCTGTTATAAGTAAAGAAATAAAAAACCAATTACTTGAAAAAGAGCGTACAGATAAACCAGATTATGTTATCGCATGTATCGGAGGAGGAAGTAATGCTATGGGAGCATTTTATCATTTTATCGACAATCAACACACCAGATTAATTGCTGTTGAGGCAGCAGGAAAAGGAGTAGATACTCAACAAACTGCAGCAACTATAGCGAGGGGTAAACAAGGCATAATTCATGGAAGCTTAACTTACTTAATGCAAGATGAAAATGGTCAAATAACAGAACCTTACTCTATCTCAGCGGGACTAGATTACCCAGGAATTGGACCTGCGCATGCTTTTTTACATCAGACGGATAAGATAAAAGTAGCTAGTGTTACAGACCAACAAGCAATAGAAGCAGCAATGCATTTAAGTAAAGTAGATGGAATAATCCCTGCTTTAGAGTCGGCTCACGCATTAGCTTACCTAAATCAAATGCAACTTAAACCCTCTGACATTGTGGTTGTAAATCTCTCAGGAAGAGGCGATAAAGATATGTTAACTTATGAAAAATATTTTACAAATGAAAAATAGAATTACAGAATTATTTGAAAAGAAAGATAAAAATATTTTGTCTATTTTCTTTACTGCAGGATATCCAAATTTAAAAGATACCACCACTATAATAAAGCATTTAGAGCAAGAAGGAGTAGATTTAATTGAAATAGGTATTCCATTCTCTGACCCTTTAGCCGATGGCCCAGTAATCCAAGAGAGTTCGAGTATTGCCATTGAAAACGGTCTTAGCTTAACAGAACTACTAGAACAATTAAAAGACATTAGAACACAAAGTCAAATTCCTATTGTCCTAATGGGATATTTAAATCCTATTCTGCAATATGGTATTGAAGAGTTTATTACTACTTGCTCCAAAATAGGTATAGACGGTTTAATAATTCCGGATTTACCTCTTGACTTTTATAAGTCTAAATTTGAAAGCTTAATGCTTGAAAATAATCTTAGTAATATTTTACTAGTAAGTAATCAGACAAGTGAACAAAGGATTTTAGAAATTGATCAAAATTCTACAGGTTTCATTTATATGGTTTCTAGTGCAGGTGTTACTGGGAGTGCTATTGATCTAGAAGCCAACCGTGATTATTACCAAAAAATAGAAAGCTTAGGGTTAAAAAATCCTCGTCTAATTGGTTTTGGAGTTAGAGATAAACAAAGCTTTAATACAGCCACTAAATACAGCAGTGGGGCAATTATAGGAACTGCGTTTATAAAACATATTGCACAACATGGAATAGATCAAAAAAGCATAAAGGCTTTTATAAATCAAATACGATAAAGCGAAAGTGTACCACCAACTGTGTCACAAAATTAATTATATCATATAAAAATGTAAATTAGTCTTATGAACACAAACAACAAAAAGAGCGGATTCGATTTCGAAAGTTTCAAAGAACAGGCTATGGCCGATATTTATCAAGGTAAGAAAATGAATGGTCCAGATGGTGTCTTTGCACCCCTTTTAAAGCACTTTCTAGAAACTATGTTAGAAGGTGAACTAGAGAACCATTTAGAGGAAGAAAAAGCAAAAGGTGTAGCTAATCGCCGTAATGGTAAAACAACCAAAACGGTAAGAAGTATGCAATCTGGTCCTATAGAATTAGAAACAAGTAGAGATCGTAATGGAACTTTTGAACCTCAAATACTACCCAAGCGTCAGCTTATTATTA